>JBFHGV010000102.1:0-8007 GCA_041582955.1 Arenibacter sp. | reverse complement strand
GATAGCTTTAACATTATCGTCATCATCCGAACTACAGGAAGTCAAGAAAAGGGTCAACGAAAATAAAATCCCATACAGCAGTATTAAATTTTTTTTAGTCATAAATTATAGCTTTAAGTTAGTTTATGAAGCCCGAAGATCATCAATATATGCTTTCCCCTATCATGGTTCAACAAAGGATAACACCAAGTTAACAATATGTTAATATTTTAACCATACAGCTTCATTTCTTCCAAAAATATATTTAAAAATTTCAATTCTATTCAGATATTTTATTAATTATACATTATAATTTAACCCTCGATTTAACTTTTTAATTATAATTTTGCCAAATATGTCAATATTCCTTTCATTATTTATGCATGCATAATAAGGCTATTTTTTAACATTTAAAAGGGAAGATTTATGAAATATTTTAATTATCCCCAGCCCACCCCCAAGGCATTCAGACTAGTGTTATTTTTCATCATTCTTATATCGGCCAACGGCTATACCCAACAATTACGGGTGGGCGCCGCAAAACGTATTATTACTCCCTCTCCCCTAATATCTGTTTCAGGTGGGGTAGGCACCCCAAGACCGGCCAACACAAAAAAAGGAGAGCTATATGTAAGGGCCATGGTGCTTGAAAGTGGAGAAGAAAGAATTGCAATCGTTAATGTGGATAATTTAGGCTGGCCTGCCGCTTTGGGCAACAGATCCAGAGCATTAATAAAAGGTATCCCCTATAACAATATCCTTATTGGTGCCACCCATACCCATAGCGCCCCCGATGCCTATGCCTTCCCCGACAAAGAAGGCAATCATGCTGCCGATTTAAAATATCTGGATCATTGTGTGGTGCAAATTGCAGACGCTGTAAACGAAGCGCTAAAAAATTTGACCGCTGCAGATTTAAAAATCGCTGTGGGTAAAGCAAATGGAAAGATAGCCTATAATTATTACGCCCCGGATTTGTACGATCCAAGGTGTGGGGTGATACAAGCAGTAAGTAGCCAGGGGAAAAATAAGGGCCAACCGTTGGTGACCTTGGTAAATTACGCCATTCATCCAGAAGTAATTGGCAACAAACAAGGAATTTTAAGCCCAGATCTTATAGGCCCATTATATGATAGAATAGAAGCCAGAACTGGAGGCATGGCCCTCTTCATGAACGGGGCCCAAGGTGGTATGGTCACAGCAGACAATAGATTGGACAACAACAAGGAAGCCAATGACTGGAAAGAATGCCAACGCATTGGCAATCTATTGGCAGACGAGGCCCTTAAGCTTGTTTCAGAGGCCAAAATACAAAAAGATCCGGCTATTTATTGTGCTTCCAAAAAGGTTACTTTTCCTATAGACTCTGAAATGTTACGGTATATTTTAAGCAATTCCCCTCTAAGCATGGGCAATCAAGACCATAACTCCATCAGTAGCACCCTTAACCTATTAAATATCGGATCTGCCCAAATACTGACCATCCCAGGGGAGGCTTTGCCCAACATTGGTTATTATTTAAAGAGAAATATGCCCACCCAACACCCCTTTCTCTTTGGATTGACCAATGATGCGTTTGGATATATTTTGACCAAAGAAGATTTTAATAGCTTTAAAAAATACGAATATGTGAGTCGGACCAGCCTTGGCGAAAAAACTGGTGAAATCCTGATCAATGAATTGCTGGGTATGATTAAGAACAACCCAACACCAAAAAAATAATTTCAATCCAAATATTTAACAACAGAGCGATATGAAAAAAATTTTCACCCTTATTACCATTTCCTTTTTGCTTACCACAGCATGTAAGGAGAACAACAAGAAACTAGCAGAGCATGTTCCACAAGCCCGTGAGGCCGTTACGCCCGAAACTGCACTTCAAAGCTATTTAAGCAATGATGACCAGTCTTACAAGTGGGAGCTTAAGGATAATTATGCGTTAGGGGAGACTACGGCACACCAAATATTACTCACTTCACAAAAATGGCGCGAACATCTTTGGACCCATGAACTAACCATCATAGTCCCCAAAGAAGTGGACCATGATGGGGCCCTTCTTTTTATAACCGGTGGAAGTACAAAAGAAGGCCTACCCAATTGGTCTTCTAAAAGCGAAGACAAAAAGTCCAAAAACTTCTCTGAGGTTGCTATTAAAAACAAAGCCATTGTGGCCATTGTAAGGCAGGTACCCAATCAACCGCTTTATGACGGCTTGGTAGAAGACCAACTTATATCCTACACCCTTCATAATTACAAAAAGGACAAAGACCTAACTTGGCCACTGTTATTCCCTATGGTAAAAAGTGCTGTAAAGGCTATGGATGCGGTTCAGGAATTTTCCGAGAAAAATCTCCATAAGGAAATAAACAGGTTTACGGTAACCGGCGCTTCAAAAAGGGGTTGGACCACTTGGTTGACCGGAGCCAGCGATAAAAGGGTGGAAACCATTGCCCCAATGGTAATTGATGTTCTGAACATGCCGGTAAGCTTGGATTATCAAATTACGGCTTGGAATGAATACAGTGTACAGATAAACGACTACATTAAGTTGGAAATTCCACAAACGGTTAGATCGGCCGACGGCAATGCCCTTAGCCAAATGGTGGACCCCTATTCGTATCGAAAAAAATTAAAAATGCCCAAACTAATATTTATTGGTACCAATGATGAATATTGGCCTGTTGATGCCATTAAAAATTATATTAATGACATTCCTGGAGAGAATTACATCCACTATGTACCCAATGCTGGTCATGACTTGGGAGGTGGTGAACAAGCCATTAGGGCATTGAGTGCCTTCTGGGGAAAATCCTTGAACAATAAGCCTCAAACACCACTGTCCTACGACCTTATAACAGAACAAACTACAGCTACCCTATCGGTTAAGACCAGCTCCCCAGAATTTGAAAACGCCTACCTATGGTCTGCCAGTTCTACAGATAGGGATTTTAGGGATGAGAAATGGACTGCAGAAAAACTAAATGTTGAGGATCAGAACCGTATTTTTCAAAAGGTAAAATACCCAAAAAATGGGTACAAGGCCTTTTATATTGATTTGGAATACCGTGATCCCAACGGAGGCAGCTATACCAAGAGTACCAGAATGTATGTAGCCGATGATGATGAAATCCTATAACAAAAAGCGATTTTATTGGTCAATGGGAACAGTAGGCCTACTGCTACTGTTAGGCTTTTCTGCCTTCTATTTAGGTAATACCCATGAATCCTTCCCAGTAAGCCAATATTACGAATACGACCGGGACATACCGTTACAAGACACCCTCTTACCACAGCCGAACAATACGGAATATCCGCTGTACCACATAACCTATAAGAGTGTACATGACAAAAAAGTGACCGGTCTACTGGCCCTGCCCAAGAATGGCCCCTCACCCTTTCCGGTTATTATTCTGATGCACGGATTGGGCGATCATAAAAACGTGGACTATTTAGCCTATGGCAATGATCTATTCCTGAAGCACGGCTATGCAGTATTACGAATAGATTTCAGCAACCACGGGGAAAGGAAAAACGAAGTGTACGACTTTGATCTTACCGGAAAATATAAATACTGGACCCGGAATGTCATCACACAGACCGTATTTGATCTAAGGCGGGCGGTAGATTTTATTGAATCGAGACCGGAACTGGATGCCAAAAGAATAGGGTATTACGGTATAAGTTTAGGTGGTATAACCGGTACCATTTTCTGCGGAGTGGACAAACGGATCAAGGTACCCATAATTGCGCTGGCCGGAGGCCAATTGAATTTATTGTACAAAAAAGAAGCAATATTGAAAGAAGCCAAGGATTTTCTAAGCATCGTGGAGCCCTTGAACTATGTAGAACAGATTGCCCCCCGTCCCTTATTGATGCTAAATGCAAAAAACGATGAAATAGTACCCCCTATAATGAGTACATTACTGTTTAGGGCCGCAAATGAGCCTAAAGAGATTGTTTGGTACGATGCCAAACATAGAGACGCCCCCTTGGAAGTAATTTACGGTGACGGACTAAAATGGTTTAAGAAATATTTATAATCGAGTAACAACAATTAATATGAAAAAGTCATTCTTACTAAGCATCAGCTTTTGCCTGCTAGTATTACTTGGAGGCTGCAAGGAGAAGAACAAGAACAATGTAGATGTAGTTCAAAGTACTACTGCACAACAAATTGACGAACATACTGCAAAGACCTGGGCCGAGAAGCTCGGTTGGCCAAAAGGCAAGAAGGTGATCATGCTACATGCAGACGATATTGGAATGTGTCCTGAAGCCAACATCGCTGCCAAGGATCAATTGACCAAAGGTCATATACAATCTGCCGCAGTAATGATTCCCTGCCCTAACGCAGAGGAGTTTATTTCATGGGCCAAGGAACATCCCAATATGGATGTTGGCCTACATCTAACCCTTACTAGTGAATGGAAGAAATACAGATGGGGCCCTGTAACCCCTAATGAAGATGTACCCGGACTAATAGACCCCGAAGACAAATTGTGGCGAAGTGTTCCCGAAGTAGTGCAACACGCCAGTGCTGACGAAGTGGAAAAGGAAATACGGGCCCAAATAGAACAATCTTTAGCCTGGGGCTATAAGCCAGACCATATAGACACCCATATGGGAACCTTATTTGGACACCCCAGCTACGTAAAAGTCTATATGAAGGTTGCTCAGGAATACGGTATCCCTGCTAACATAATAGACTTATCGGATCCGACCGTATTGGCCGAATTTAGAGCCAAAGGCTACCCCATGGATGACTCCGTGGTCAAAATGACAGAAGCCTATACCTTGCCCAAATTGGACTACTTTTCCAGTGCCCCCAAGGCCGATACCTATGAGGAAAAAGTAGAACATTTTAAAAGGTTGATCAAATCCTTAAAACCAGGACTTACCGAAATTATTTTTCACCCTTCTGTGGAAACCGATAATTTAAGAAGCATTACCGGCTCCTGGCAGCAACGAGTTTGGGAATCCCAGATTTTCTCGGACCAAGAGCTTATAAAATTCTTTGAGGAGGAAGGCATCATTTTTACCAATTGGAAAGAAATCATGAAGAGATTCCAGCAGCAACAAAACTAAAACCACCCTTGTCTCCGTTGGCTGACAGACGGAATCAGGCCCACAAATTAAAATATCTTAATTTTTTAAGATTATTTACAACACTTATTACAGGATCAAGCAAGATTTAATGTAAATAAAACAATATATAATAAAGAAATATCCTTACAATAAGTTTTATTTGTTATAGCCCGATATTGGGTAATTGATCATGATTATCCTATAAACTTATTTATCATGGATTCTACTGCCGGAATAATTCTTGCCATTTCCCTGATCATTATTATGTTCGGGATGGGCCTATCCCTAACCTTGTCCGATTTCAAAAGGGTGGTCACCTACCCCAAGGCTATGATCATAGGCCTAATTTGTCAGCTACTATTACTCCCGGTAATTGGATATATTATCGCCATCTCCCTATCACTTTCCCCTACAACAGCAATAGGGATTATGTTATTGGCCGCCTGCCCTGGAGGACCTACGTCCAATATGCTTACCTATATGGCCAAAGGAGATTTGGCACTGTCTGTTTCACTCACTGCCGTCTCTAGTATGATATCCATCTTAAGCATTCCATTTATAGTACAATTTGCCTTAGTGGAATTTTCCAATCAGAACATGGCCATTACAGTAGATGCCCTTACCATGATAAAACAATTATTGGTCATCGTAATTATCCCGGTAGCCATAGGCATGTTAATAAAAGCCAAGTATGAATCCTTTGCTCTAAAAATGGAAAAACCCGTTAAGATAGCCTCCGCTATAATTTTTATTCTGGTTATTGTAGGGGTTACCATTAGTATTAAAGACGTGTTTTTAAGCTATCTGGCCGAAGCAGGGCTTCCTGCCATATTGCTAAATATAAGCACCATGACCATAGGATTTATGGCCGCTGTATTGTTTAAACTAACAAGGCCCCAAGCTATTAGTATTTCTATTGAAACCGGTATACAAAACGGTACATTGGCCATTACCTTGGCCACAATAGCCCTGAACAATGCGGAATATTCCATTGTGCCTGCCATTTATGGGCTTTTAATGTTTGTTAGCGCTACCGTAATCATTTTTGTTAGAAAACCATTGGGCGTAAAAGACCAATTAGGCATGGAAAAAGATTCTTCCCAATAATTTACCCCACAACGAATGAGAAAGAATCAACTTATAGTAGTACTTATATTATTTATTTTCTTTGTCATTTCTTTCCTGACCAATATTCTGGGCCCATTAATTCCGGACATTATAACCGACTTTGAGGTTAGCCTAACCATGGCGGCATTGCTACCTTTTGCCTTTTTTCTGGCTTATGGCGTTTTTTCGGTTCCTGCGGGCATGGCTGTGGAAACCTATGGAGAAAAAGCAGCCATATTATTGGCCTTTTCAATATCTTTTTTTGGAGCCATACTGTTTTCCCTATTCCCTAATTTCCCAATAGCGTTAATTTCTCTTTTCTTAATTGGTTCCGGTATGGCCATGTTACAGGTGGCCATAAACCCACTACTGAGGGTAGCGGGCGGGGAAGAACATTTTGCCTTCAATTCCGTATTGGGCCAGTTGGCCTTTGGGGCGGCCTCTTTTCTTAGTCCAATTCTATTTTCATATTTGGTACTAAACTTAGAAGACTATTCCGCTACGGAAAACACAAATATTATTATAGATCTATTTCACAATATAGTACCCCCACAATTGCCATGGGTATCCCTATACTGGATTTTCGCCTTTATTTCCTTACTGATGCTCTTGTTGATATACCCCATTAAGCTGCCTAAGGTAACGCGCAAGGAAGATGAAAAAACAGGCACTTGGGCTACCAATATAGACCTACTAAAAAACAAAAAGGTTATTCTTTATTTTATAGCCCTGTTTGCCTATGTGGGTACCGAACAAGGGGTAGCCAATTGGATGTCAAAATTCCTATCCGAATATCATGGTTTGGACCCTAGGATTGAAGGAGCCAAGGCCATATCCCTATTTTGGGGCCTCTTAACAATTGGCTGTATTCTAGGCCTTGTTTTATTAAAATTTTTGGACAGCAGATTAGTGCTTAAAATGTTCTCTGGGGCAGCCATATTAAGTTTGACCGCTGCTCTTTTTGGTTCTGCAGAAACGGCTGTTCTAGCATTTCCGATGGTTGGTTTTTTTGCCTCTGTGATGTGGTCCATTATTTTTTCATTGGCCCTAAACTCCGTTAAGGAAAACCATGGAGCGCTCTCCGGAATCCTATGCTCTGGTATTGTAGGAGGGGCTATTGTGCCTTTAATTGTTGGTGCAATTGGTGATTTATCAGGGCTTAAAGGAGGAATGATCTTTCTGTACCTGACACTCGGATTTATCTTCAGTATCGGTTTTTGGGCCAAGCCACTGGTGAACAACAAAGTAATAAAGTTTAAAGAATTATTGGAACCACGGACCCCTACAGAAACATAAATGAATCCGAATAAATTAATTATGAGAGCATCTCTTTTTTTATGGGTAATTTTATTGGTTGTCGGCTGCAAGGCCAAACCGCATGACGTATCCCTGCCCCCCAAAGGCTACGCCAGTAATACCTCCCTTAAAATTGCCTATGCCACCGGCTCATTAAAACTCATTGAAAATGACTATCCCCTGCCAGCTAATATAACAGAACACAAGGACCTGGTGTATAAAACAGTTGATAGCCTGGCACTAAAATTAAGCCTATATCATTCCAAAGACATTAAAAAAGATGCACCCTTGCTGATTTTTGTACATGGTGGAGCATGGAAAAAGGGCAAAAAAGAAGACTATTGGCACTATCTGATCAGTTATGCCCAAAAAGGGTACATAACGGCCACAGTCCAATACAGGTTAAGCGGGCAAGCCAAATATCCTGCCCAGCTCCAAGATCTGGACGATGCCATTGTTTGGCTAAAAGAGCAGGCGGCAGACTACCATATCAACAACCAAAAGATTGCCTTGATCGGAGGTTCGGCAGGAGCACATTTG
>JBFHGV010000101.1:0-8022 GCA_041582955.1 Arenibacter sp. | reverse complement strand
GGTACCAATCCAATAGTACAACCTCTATGTCGGCATCCTTATCATGAACCAACTGTTTAAATTTGTTAACGTCCGAAACATCAGGTTTTCCCCTATAGTGATAGGGATATACTTGTTTGGGCTTAAAATCCACTACGGCTTCAGCGGCACTTTCAACTGTCATTGTATAGGGTAGGTTCATACATACAAATGCCTTGTCTATATTTTGTAAACTACGCATTTCCGGAATATCCTCTGTATCCCCGGAAAAATATATGCGCTGGTCATTTTTGCTTAGAACATATCCGTTTCCCCTACCTTTAATATGAAAGTTCTTGGCTTCCTCCCTTAGGTTATACATGGGTATTGCCTCTATGTTGATGCCGTAACGAACTTTAGAACTGCCATTGTCCAATATATCCAACTGAGGGGTAAATTCGGCCGGTATCTTATCGGCAACGGCCTGGGGTACAACTATTTTAGCATTTTGGGTATTTAGGGATTGTAATGTTTCCAAACTAAAATGATCCCCGTGAATATCAGTAATCAATATTAGGTCGGGATCCTTATAAGTAGTAAAGGCTTCTTGCCCTCCTACAGGGTCTATATAAATAATTGTTCCATCCCAGTCCAACACCGCAGTGGCATGTTCTATTGGGGATATATCAAGATTAGTGGTTTTATTTTCCGCAATTAAGGGAACCGACTCCTCCTCGTTAACAGTAGGTTTGTTTTTTTCTTTACAGCTTAGATTCCAAAGACCGTTAAGCAGTAGAAAACAGATAACAAAATTTGAATAGCGCATAATTTTAAAATATTTAGTTAAGCAATAATTCCATTTTTATATCACTCCTTGCATAGGGTAAGTTTTTTTCTATAGGGACTTCCTTAAACCCAAACTTTTTATAGATATAAATGGCGTCCTCCAATTTGGTATTGGAATACAATACTAATTTGCTCCAACTATTTTGCTTGGCAAAATCTATGGCAAAACTCAAAAGCGCCTGTCCTATCTTTAACCCTTGAAATTTTGCCTCTACCGCCATTTTGCCCAATTCGTATTCCCCAACATCCAATTTAAGCAATGCAAAGCACCCTGTTATTTCATTATTGTATTGGGCAAAATATATGAAACCGCCTTTGTCTATAATATTGGTTTCGCAATCGTCCAAAAGTTGGGTGTCTTTTGGCTCAACACTAAAATACTTTTCCAACCATTCAACATTAAGCTCCTTAAACCTTGTACTATACTGGGATTTAAAGGGGATTATTCTCAAGGACATTTTGTTTAAATCAGTCTATTCCTTATGTCAAGGTAAACATTTTGGAGTTTTTAAAAGGTAATTTATTTTTTTTAACTTAAAAAATCTAAAATTGAACGTAGATCGTATATAAAATGATACAAACAAATACTATTTTAGACTTTAAGAAAATTAAATAATTAATATTTAGAATTATGACTGAAACAAAAAGTAATAATGGACTGAAGGTTATTGCCGGTTTATTAGGGGTAATTTTGCTTGGTGTGATCATATACACAGTAAGTTTATACCAGGATAAACAAAAGACTACGGCTTTACTTACCAAGGAAAAAGAATTGGTAGTGGAAGACCTTACCAGTTTAAAGTCAGAATATGACAAGGCAATATTGGAGAGCAATGCCACCAATGAAGAATTGGTGTCTGCTAGGGACAATATAGCAAAGTATATAGATTCTGTTCAAACTATGAAAGCCGATATTGCTAGTTTATATCGCTACAGAAAGCAGGTTGGTATCTTAACCAAGGAACGCGAGCAGTTATTGAGAAAGGTAGACTCCCTAACCAGGTCCAACACCTTTTTGGCCATGCAAAGGGACAGTACATATGTGGAGTTGGAGAAACAGACCATATTTAACGATTCCTTAGTGGTACAGAACACCCAATTGGCTGATGTTTTGGAAAAAGGATCAGCTCTAAATTTATCCAAGTTTTCTGTGGATGCCGTTAAGGAAAGATCTAGCGGAAAATTGGTTTCTACATCCAGAGCCAGAGCTACCGATAAACTAAAGGTTTGTTTCACCGTGGCCGACAATGTAATTGCACAAGCCGGTGACAGGGAATTCTACATTGAGGTTTTGGATCCCCAAGGAAATGTTTTGGGCGAGAGTTTTTCCAAGACTACCGATTCAGGAGCTTCAGTAACCTATAGCAAAGGAACCGATTTTTATTACGAGAACCGTTCTTTGGACGTATGCGATTTTATTGACAAACCGGCCGGTGATTTTCAAAAGGGAAATTATATGGTAAACGTATATGACAATGGTTTAAAACTATTGGGGACTTCCAAGTTTCAATTAAAATAAGCAACACTATCCATTACAGTAAAAAGGCCAATCGTTCAAGATTGGCCTTTTTTTTGCTACACAGAAAATGATGTTAGGAATTAAGGGTGCCTACCATATCTTCTGGTTTAACCCATTCATCATACTGCTCAGCAGTAACATAACCAAGATTAATAGCCTCCTCCCGTAAGGTGGTACCATTTTTATGTGCGGTATTGGCTATTTCTGCAGCCTTGTAGTAACCAATTTTGGTATTTAGGGCCGTTACCAACATTAAGGAATTGTTCAAGAGTTGCTTAATTACATCGTGATTGGGCTCAATCCCTACGGCACAATTCTCATCAAAACTTACACACGCATGTCCAATTAATTCTGCTGATTGCAATATATTGGCCGCCATCATGGGTTTAAAGACATTTAATTCATAATGGCCCTGAGTTCCCCCAACACTTACAGCCACATCGTTGCCCATAACCTGCGCACAAACCATGGTAAGCGCCTCGCATTGGGTTGGATTTACCTTTCCTGGCATTATGGAACTTCCTGGTTCATTGGCAGGGATAATAATTTCTCCAATTCCAGATCTTGGGCCAGAGGCCATCATTCTAATGTCATTGGCGATCTTGTTCAGGGACACGGCCAATTGCTTTAGCGCACCATGAGTTTCAACAATGGCATCATGTGCAGCCAGGGCCTCAAATTTATTTTCGGCCGTTTTAAAAGGTAAGGAGGTGAAACGGGCAATATATTGGGAAACTAGTACGTCATAGCCTTCGGGAGCATTTAAACCCGTACCTACGGCTGTACCGCCCAATGCCAGTTCACTTAAATGGGGCAATGTATTGTTCAAAGCCTTTAATCCATGGTCCAATTGGGATACATAACCAGAAATTTCTTGCCCTAGGGTTAGGGGAGTGGCATCCATTAAATGCGTACGGCCTATTTTAACCACCTTGGAAAATTCCTTTGCCTTTTTGGCCAATGTATTCCTGAGCTGGGTAACCCCTGGCAGGGTAACCTCTATAATTTTTTTATAGGCAGCTATGTGCATACCAGTAGGGAAGGTATCGTTAGATGATTGAGACTTGTTTACGTCATCATTGGGCTGGATGGTTTTTTCTCCTTCCCCTATTTTTTTTCCTGCAATTTCATGGGCCCTATTGGCTATGACTTCGTTAACGTTCATGTTGCTTTGGGTCCCCGAACCGGTTTGCCAAATCACCAAAGGAAATTGATCATCGTGCTTGCCAGCCAAAATTTCATCACATACCTGGGCTATAAGATCCCTTTTTTCTTCAGCCAGTACGCCCAATTCATGATTGGCGTAGGCCGCTGCTTTTTTTAAATAAGCAAAACCATAAACAACATCCAAAGGCATAGATGCTGCCGGACCTATTTTAAAATTGTTTCTGGAGCGTTCTGTTTGTGCGCCCCAATATTTATCGGACGGTACTTGAACCTCGCCCATGGTATCCTTTTCTATACGGTATTCCATAATACAATTAGAGTTTATTGATTGTTACAAATTTACGTTTATCCCCTTAAGTAATAAAATATACGGCCATAGTTTGTCACTGTTCCGAATGCCTCCAAAATGTTATTCTTTATCCCCGTATCAACCAATGACCAATGACAATTAAGCGTTAAGGCCATTTACACTATTCTGGAATTCCATTCCCTACTAAATACTTTTTAGTCCAAAAATTTATTTTGCAATTCTGGGGAAGGAATCATGCAGTCATCTTTTTTACCATACCAGGTATAGCGGTTTTTGGCCACATAATCATATACAACATTGCTGATTTTTTCTGGGATCCACTGCAGTACCCCTACAAGCTTCCATACCCCACCAAAGGATAGGGCTATTTTTAAGGCCGCGGCAGATTTGGTATAGTAAGCCACCCCCGGCTCTATGAGGATTATGGAATCCGTCACGGAAATATCTATGCCACGCTCCTGTGTTAATTTTTTGCCTACGTCACTTTGTAGGGGTGCAAACCTAAAGATGTCTTTATTATCGTGGGCAATAACAAATTGTACGGCATTATTGCAAAGGTTGCATACGCCATCAAAAAGTATAATTTTGTTTTCCGGTTCCAATTCCATTTTTATCTTCTACTTTTTGGTATTTTTTCTTTCCACCAATTCCAGCTGCTCTACTCCAACGTTGGTGGTAAACATACCGTAGTTAACAATGGCCTTGTTTTTTTCCAAGCTATCTATACTGCCAATAGCTTTACCATCCATAAGCCTTACCCGGTCACCAACTTTAAACACAGGGCGTGGTTTGTTCTTTTCAATAATAGCTGCTTTCTTCTTTTCTACCTTTTTCTTTTCTCGGATTACCTCTACCTTTTTTATCACCTCCTGTTCTACCTTGGCCTTTTTAGCCTTCTGTGCCTTTACCTCCTTGGCCGACTGCTTTTTGCGTTTACTGTTTTCGGTTTCAACAATACGCAACAATTCGGAAACCAATGGGCGTTTCTTTTTGTCCTGAAAATATTTTTGCGCAACGGTGTTTACCTTGTTCCCCAAATAGATCATTCGTTGATTGTGATCGTACAATTCCTGATAGTTTTCCAATTTGGTTTTAATTTTCAAATTAAGATCCTCCAGTTTTTGGGCTTCCGTTCGGGCCTTGCTTTCTTCTTCCTGAAGCCGTGACCCCGTTTTTTCCATCTTACTGCGTTCCTTTTGCAATTTGGCAATGGTGGCATCAAAACGCACCTTGCCACGCTCAATTTTTTTCTTGGCCTTGTTAATAAGGCTGTAGGGAATGCCGTTCTTTTGGGCCACCTCAAAGGTAAAGGAACTACCTGCCTGCCCTACAACCAATTGGTAGGTAGGTTCCAATGACTTACCATCAAAAAGCATATTTGCATTGGTAACATGAGGTAATTCATTGGCCAATAATTTAAGATTGGCATAGTGGGTAGTAATAACCCCATAAGCCCCGCGATCATAAAAAACTTCCAAAAAGGTTTCGGCCAAGGCACCACCCAATTCCGGATCACTGCCCGTACCAAATTCATCAATGAGAAAAAGGGTCTTATCATTGCATTTGCGCAAGAAGTAGTTCATGTTCTTTAAGCGGTAACTATAGGTACTAAGGTGATTTTCAATAGACTGGTTGTCACCAATGTCGGTCAGAACGTTATCAAACAAACAAACTTTTGATCGCTCGTGTACCGGTATCAATAAACCACTTTGCAGCATAACCTGTAATAGACCTATTGTTTTTAGGGTAATACTTTTACCCCCAGCATTGGGTCCAGAGATAACAATGATCCTATTTTCTGGGTGTAGGGTTATGGTCTGTGGATAGGTTTTTTCCTTTTTGTATTTATTGCTCAAAAACAGCAATGGATGATAGGCATCACGTAGGTACAGTTCCCTGTTTTCACTTATTTCCGGTAGTAGGGCATCCATCTCCAAGGCGTATTTGGCTTTAGAGGCCGTAATATCCATATGAACCAAAAAATCCTGATAGGCGTACAAATCCACCGAATAAGGTCTAATTTGGTTGGTAAGATCGTTAAGTATTTTCTGAATTTCCTCCCTTTCCTCAAATTCCAGGTTACTTAGCTCCCTACTGTACCTTAAAGTGGCCTCTGGCTCTATATAGACAATACTACCGGTTTTGGAAGTGCCCATTACAGCTCCTTTTACTTTTTTTCTGTACATGCTTTTTACGGCGAGAACCCTGCGGTTGTCCACTACAGATTCCCGGATCTCATCCAATAGTTCAGAGGCGTGATATGTATTTAATGCAGCCGCAAAGCTTTGGTTTATTTTTCCTTTTACCGCTACCATCTGTGAACGGATATTCTGTAGATTACTGGAGGCATTATCCTTGATTTCTCCAAACTTATCGATAACGGAATCAATATGTCTTGGTATATCGGGATTGAGAGTTATGGCATCCGATACATTGAACAATAACGGATAGTACTCCTTAAATTTTACAAAGAATTTTATATGTGTTGCCACCGTGTTACAGAGGGCCCCTATTTTTTTAAAACCACCCACCTCTAAAGTGGTATTCTCAATTTTTAATAATTTCAGCTCAGGGTTTATGGTATCAAAATTATGGTTTGGTATCCGATTGTCATTGGAGTAGGAGGCTAAATATTCAGAGGTTTGCCCTAGCGTATTTAATATATCCGACTTGGAGGATAAGGGTTCCAAAGAAACAACCTGCTCCTTGCCCAATTCTGTAGTACAACGGGCTCCCAACTGAACCAATACGGTGTTAAATTCTAGATCCTGTAGTGTTTTTGAACTAATTTTATTCATTTACTTTTTTCCTGTTTTCTGGTTAGACTAACCGGTAAAACCTATAATGGACCAAATAGTACCAGTTTGTCCCAAGCCCTCATTTTACGGAACGGCAACTGCTGCCAGCAACCTTATATCTTTAGGCTTTTGAGTAAAATATGCTTTATGTAATAGGTATAATTCCCAAATGGGTGGCCCCAAAAACATAAAACGCATCAAAGGTACGGAATAGGGGCAATATGGAAGGACATTACAAGAAAGTATTTAAGCTAGGCAATAGCTAATTTGTTTCCTCTAAAACGCCAAATAGCCTATGGTAAACTTTTGAATATACAATATTTATGGCATAGTATATGTTATACTGTTTAACCATTTGCAATAGCCATGAACCAAATACCACAAAAGCAACTGCCTTATGAAAAACCATAGATTTATCATCGCATATTTAGGAATTGGATTGCTACTACTATCCTGTAGTGCCACCAATAATTTAACCATGGGCGCTACCGAACCGGCTATTGTACAGCTTCCCAAAAGTGTAAAGCGAATAGGTATTATCAATAGAAGTTTACCATCTGAAGGGAATCAGAAAATAGATAAAATAGACCAAATTCTTTCTGCAGAAGGCCTCAATCTAGATAAAAAAGGTGCTAAAGCTGCAATAACAGCTTTGTCCGAGGAATTGCATAGAACGGGCAAATTTGAAGAAATAGTGATTCTGGACAGCATAATAGAAATACGTAAGGGTCTAAACGTTTTCCCGGCTGCCTTGACATGGGAAGCTATAGAAAAATTATGCAAGGCCAACGGAGTGGATGCTATTTTCTCACTGGCATTTTACGATACGGACACTAAGATATCCTATAAGGGAACTATGATGCAATTACCCAATAATCTAGGTATAAAAGTGCCAGTTCCTGCTCACGAAGTTAAACTCAATACCCTTATCAACAACGGATGGCGCATCTATTACCCCCTTACCAGGCAAATTGTGGATGAATTTACATACACAGATCACTTGGTGTCCTCAGGGAAAGGGATTAACCCGGTGAAGGCAATCGAAGCCGTGGCCCGTAGGAACGAGGCTGTTGAGGATTTAAGTAAAAATATTGGTTATGCCTATGGATCTAGGTTATCTCCTTATAAGCATAGGATAAGTAGGAACTATTTTGTACGGGGCTCCGATAACTTTGTGGTAGCCAAAAGACGGGCACAGACCGGGGATTGGGACGGTGCCGCCCAACTTTGGGAAAGGGAATTGGATAATTCCAAAACCAAAATAGCAGGCAGGGCATGTTACAATATGGCCATAATAAACGAGATAAACGGAAATATATACACGGCGATAGATTGGGCATCCAGATCATATGCAGAGTATAACAATAAGGAAGCCCTGCGATATCTGAATATTTTAAAATACAGGGCCTCGCAATTACAAAAGC
>JBFHGV010000100.1:0-8049 GCA_041582955.1 Arenibacter sp. | reverse complement strand
GCCGGTCTTAGAATAGACATACAGGCTCCCACTCCTGAAACACCATCTATGACCATGGCGCTTCAGCGATATATCACTACGGTGAACAAAAAGTAACCTAGACTTATAGCTTTTACAAAACCTATTGGGTTTGTAACAGACAAGCATAAAAAAACCCGAGGCCAGCCTCGGGTTTTCTTTTAAAAAGCATAGCGTTGGGGCCCTCCCCTTCTTATTTCCTCGTTGGCATAGGATTCAAATTTCTTAAAATTCTCCCTAAAAGCATTGGTTAGCTTAAAGGCGGTCTTATAATAGGCCTCGTCATTGTTCCAAGTTGCCCTAGGACTCAACACACTGGTAGGTACGCCAGGACATTCTCTGGGTTGGGCAACCCCAAAAACAGAGTGAATATGGTATGTATCATAGGTATAAAGCCCCAACTCACCACTTAGCGCAGCATGGATCATGGCACGGGTGTACTTTAATTTCATCCTGGTCCCAACCCCGTAAGGACCACCTGTCCAACCTGTATTCACCAACCAAACATTTACTCCTGCCTCCAACATCTTCTTGCTCAACATTTCCGCATACACCGTTGGATGCAACGGCATAAAGGGTGCACCAAAACAGGCCGAAAAACTGGGGACCGGCTCCACCACCCCTGCCTCTGTACCGGCCACCTTTGCCGTATACCCAGATATAAAATGATATGCAGCCTGACTAGGAGTTAATTTGGAAATGGGAGGCAATACCCCAAATGCATCAGCAGTTAAAAAGAATATATTCTTTGGGTTTTTGCCCACAGAAGGAACTTGAATATTGTCTATATTATAAATTGGATAACTAACCCTGGTATTTTGGGTTATAGAGGTATCTTCAAAAGCAACCACCCCATTGGAGTCCAACACTACATTTTCCAATAGAGCCCCTTCTTTAATGGCCCCATATATCTCCGGCTCACTTTCCTGGGAAAGGTTTATAACCTTGGCATAGCAGCCCCCTTCAAAATTAAATACCGTATTGTCCTTGGTCCACCCGTGTTCGTCATCTCCTATCAACTTTCTATGGGGATCTGCGGACAAGGTGGTTTTACCGGTCCCTGACAACCCAAAAAAGATGGCGGTATCCCCTTCTTCCCCTACATTGGCGGAACAGTGCATAGGCAGGCAATTTTTATATACCGGCAATATAAAATTAAGAGCCGAAAATATTCCCTTCTTAATTTCCCCAGTATAGCCGGTACCACCGATAAGCGCAATTTTCCGAGTGAAATTCAAAATCGCAAAATTGTGTTGTCGGGTACCATCCTCTTCTGCATTGGCCATAAATCCAGGAGCATTGATTACCGTCCACTCGGGATCAAAGTCCTGCAATTCCTCGTCGGAAGGCCTTATAAACATATTGTAGGCAAACATGTTGGACCAGGGATATTCATTAATCACCCTAATATTCATTCTATAGCTATCGTCTGCACAGGCGAAACAATCCCTCACATATAATTCTTTCGTATTTAAATAGGCGATCACCTTATCATGGAGGGCATCAAATTGCTCACTCCCAAAAGGAATGTTTACATTTCCCCACCATATTTTGTCGGCGGTAATTTGATCTTTTACTATAAACCTATCCATGGGCGACCTACCGGTAAACTCGCCTGTATTTACAGCCAAGGCACCTGTAGCAGCGGTAACCCCCATGCCTTTTTGTACCGTAATCTTATGTAGTTTGGAAGGTGATAGTTGATAGTGGATCTTCTTCCCTTCTAGACCATATTCTTTTAACGAAATCGATTTCGTAGACGGGGTTGATGAATTCATAATAATTGCGTTTAGTTAGTTAAATATTTAAAAGTACTGATTATTAGGTATAACTCAGTGGAATTACCGGGATTGCTTTAGGTTAAGGTATCTGATTCCCAAAAGCACCCAACCACAGATCATTAACACACCACCCAATGGCGTCAAAAGTGCGATACGTTTAAAATCAAAACCCGTCAACGAATTGGTCGCCAATAAGTATATTGAAAAAGAAAAACAGAAAACTCCGCTCATTACAAAATAGTACACAAGTTTTTTACGCTCTTCTGCCAATACGTTAAAACCACCTAAAATCAATAGAAACAAAGCATGGTACATCTGATATTTAACTCCGGTCTCAAAAGTTTGCAAAGCCTTGGAATTTATCATTCCCTCTAAACCATGGGCTCCAAAAGCACCTAAAAGTATGGCCGTTACACCGAAGAATATTCCGGTACCAAAAATTGTTTTGTTCATAACTTGTAAGCTCTAATTACTTACAAATATAACAATTTGATACCTTAGTAACCCTTAACCATAAAGTAAAAAACCGATGCGAAGAAAAATACTTATTATGGGGGCTGGAAAATCTACTTCTTACCTATTGGATTATTTAGCACAAAGAACCGAAATAGAAAATCTTCACCTCACCATCTGCGACCTTAACCCAGAATCCCTTCCCTCCAAAATTATACAACACCCGGCATGCAACATTGTTAAACTGGATATTTTTGATACCACAAACCGATCTAAGGCCATAAGGGAATCAGATATCGTTATTTCCATGCTCCCTGCCCGCTTTCATATTACGGTGGCGCGTGACTGTATCCGTCTTGGCAAGCATTTGGTTACCGCCTCATATATTAATGATGAACTTATGGAGCTAGACCAACAGGCTAAGGACAAAGGCCTTGTTCTTATGAATGAAATTGGGCTAGACCCAGGTATAGATCATATGAGCGCCATGCAGGTCATAGATAGGATACGGAACAAAGGAGGTAAACTTATACTGTTCGAATCCTTTACCGGTGGCCTGGTTGCTCCGAAAAGCGACACCAATCTTTGGAATTATAAATTTACCTGGAACCCCAGAAATGTAGTCTTGGCCGGACAGGGTGGCGTGGCAAAATTTATTCAGGAGGGCACGTATAAGTATATCCCCTACCATAAACTTTTTAGAAGAACAGAATTTTTAGAGGTTGAAGGTTTCGGTAAGTTTGAAGTCTATGCCAACAGGGATTCCTTAAAATATCGCAAAGTTTACGGTTTAGAGAACGCCCTTACCTTATATAGGGGAACCATGCGCAGGGTAGGTTTTTCCAAGGCGTGGAATATGTTTGTACAATTGGGAATGACAGACGACAGTTATACCATAGAGAATTCTGACGGCATGTCTTATCGTGAATTCGCCAATCTCTTTCTTCCGTATTCCCCAACCGATTCGGTTGAATTAAAAATGAGGCATTACCTAAAAATTGACCAGGATGATATTATGTGGGAGAAATTAACGGAGCTTAATCTTTTTGACCCCCAAAAGAAGTTTATCCTAAAAAAGGCAACGCCAGCGCAGATGCTGCAATGCATTTTGGAGGACAGTTGGACCTTGGACGACAAAGACCAGGATATGATAGTCATGTACCACAAATTTGGCTATGAACTCAATGGCCGTAAAGAACAAATAGATTCCAATATGGTCGTTTTAGGGGAGGATAGAACCTGTACGGCCATGGCCAAAACCGTTGGGCTTCCCGTTGCAATGGCCACCTTGCTGATCTTAAATGGTAAAATAAATACTCCCGGAGTACAACTCCCTATTAAAAAAGAAGTTTATGAACCTATTTTAAAGGAACTGCAAAGTTTTGGCATCAACTTTAAGGAATACCATGTACCCTATATGGGATACAATCCAAATTCCGTAGCTAGTTAGAATATAAAAGCATTTTGGTATCTTTATAGTTAAATTGAAATATAAACCATGAAATCTAATAATGAAAACATAAAAATTGATGGAATTGACAAAAAAATCCTAAGATTTCTTATGACCGATGCCCGTAAGCCCGTTTTGGAAATTGCGAGAAAAATTGGGATTTCAGGCGCCGCCATTCATCAAAGGTTGAGAAAACTGGAAGCCTCGGGCCTAATTGCCGGATCCAAATTTATTATCAACCCCAAAGTCCTGGGATACACTACTATGTCCTATATTGGCATCTACCTGGACAAAGCTATGAGCAACCCTTTGGCAGTTAAGGAATTGGAGAAAATACCAGAGGTACTGGAGTGTCACTACACCACTGGAAACTGGTCTATCCTCATAAAAGTTCTGTGTAGGGACAATGAGCATTTAATGAATGTACTAAACAGGGATATACAACAGATAGAAGGGGTTTCCAGAACAGAAACCTTTATTTCCCTAGACCAACAAATAGACCGTCAAATTACAATTTAATATTTGGATTGAATCTAAATAAGTTTTAATTTTGCCGACTATGACCACGGTTTACAGCTCAAAATTCTACACCTTTTACCAGTCCGATACTGGACGTTGCTATTACATAGATTTTGGACAAAAATTGGTAAAACTCTCCTTCTGTCAACTATTGGCCCTACGTCAAAGAATCCAAACTATATCCATTGAGGACCATTTTGATTCCAACATGAACAAACACGGTTTTGAAATACTTATGCTTTGTAATAAGGAGCACCTATTTCTCTTGAATACTTTTGAAATTCTGGATTTAATGGAACTTTTAGGAAACGCTTTTGCCGTCTTGGGCATTTCCAGCGAAAAACGTTTGACATCCTTATAATTGGTTGGTTATTTTTAATTGGTCTAAGACTCATTAAAAATTACAAAGGGTATTATTTATTACCCTAAACATTCAATATCTTTATGCAGTTGACTGCCCATTTTATGGGGTCTACAATACTTTAATCATTAAATATATACAAGCATGAAAGATATAGCTAGACAAAGAATGAGCATTAAAATAAGCACAATGGACCTGCTCAATAATCAAATAAAAATGGAAGCACATGCCTCTGCTTCGTATTTGGCCATGGCCTCTTGGTGCGAGCAAAATGCATTTCCGACCAGTGCTGACTTTTTCTACCATCAAGCATCGGAAGAAAGGGAGCATATGATGAAAATATTCAAATTTATTGCAGATTGTGGTGGGAATCCAATTTCACCCAATGTAGACAACGTAAATCATGATTTCTCAACCTTGGAAGAGGTATTTGAAACCGCATTGGATCAAGAAATTGCGGTAACCAAATCTATTTACACCATTCAATCCGCAGCAAGGAAGGAACAAGATTTTCTTGTGGAAAATTTCTTGCAGTGGTTTATCACAGAACAGCTGGAGGAGGAAAAAACCTTTAGGGACATCTTGGACCTTTTTGAGGTTATGGGACGTGATGGTATAGCCCTTAAGTTTATAGATGAGCGTATTAAAACCGCATAATCTTAACATCATTACCACCTAAGCCTAAACAAAGAACCCTGGGCACTGGCAATTGAAAAACAAAAAGGGAGCCGTTTAAACAGCTCCCTTTTTGTTTTTTAATTAGCACCTCTCTGGTTCGCTAATCCCTACCTCCCAATACTTGCATGGCCCAATAGACCAAGGTAGCCAGGGATCCAATGGCAGCCACCAGATAGGTCCTTGCCGCCCACTTTAGAGCGTCTTCAGATCCTTTGTATTCATCTGGTGTAACCACATTTTTGTTCTTTAACCACGCCAAAGCCCTATTACTGGCATCGTATTCAACGGGCAAGGTTATAAAACTAAAAAGTGTAGCAAACCCCATCATTACCAGTCCGGCCACGGCCACCCAATATCCAAGGCCCACACCGGCAGCGGCACCAAGCATAATACCTCCAAATACCACCCAAGTGGACATCCCTGAGGTAACACTAACAACTGGCACCAGTTTAGAGCGCAGCGTAAGCCACTCATAGGCCGTTGCATGCTGCACGGCATGCCCACATTCATGAGCCGCTACGGCTGCCGCAGAAGCATTGCGCTGGTTATAAACCCCTTCACTTAAATTAACAGTTTTATTTACAGGATTGTAGTGGTCTGTAAGCATCCCAGGGGTAGAAATCACCTTCACATCCCTTATACCATGGTCTGCCAACATTTTTTCTGCGATTTCCGCACCACTCATGCCATTCCGCAAATGTACTTTGGAATAATGCTTAAACTTACTTTTTAGCTTATTACTAACCAACCAGCTTACCAAAGCGATGGCTCCTAGCAATATATAATACATCATCATAGTTATGTCTTTTAAACGTTAAATATACTAAAGATTACCCTTCTGTTATATGGTAATTATTCTTTCTTTAACATCAAAAACCCCGCCAAATAAGTATAGGCCTACCGGAGTGACAAAATGTACCACCCATACTTACAAAGGCTGTCAACCAATTGCAATTACAACCTTCTGTCGCGCCGTGCCCAACGATAAAACAAAACACCCCAACCCCACTTAAAAACAAAGCATTACCAGCCCCAACTTGGATTCTTTACCTGTGAGATATTTGTACCGTCCGCAGGCACTGCCCACAAAAAAAATTACAATATACCATTACCGCACTAGGCTATAGGCCAACTAATTTACAGTACTACTGCCATTTTTACAGCTTCCAACATAGCCAGAGTAGTTGCTACCCAATGCATCATTTGTATTTAAGCTTAAGAACAATCATTATAAGAAGTAGTACGGCAGTAATAAAATTGGCCAAAATCATAGGAATACTTTCGTAATAAACACCGTAGACCAACCATAAAACCACACCAAGGAACATGGCCAAATACATGGTCAAGGATATATCCTTGGTAGATTTTTCTATCCAGGTCTTTCGCACTTGGGGCACAAATGAAGCCGTGGTTAGTACCGCAGCCACCATGCCCATAATTTCTATATGTTCCATATTACGCAAAACTTACGGCCAAACCCCAATTAACCTTGGGGCCGCTTTTAGTACAAGGGCTTTAGGGCCTATGCCTTAGCCTACTATATTTACAATCTTTCCAGGCACCACAATGACCTTTTTGGGAGTACGCCCCTGTAATTGCTCCTGGGTCTTGGCATGGGCCATAACAGCAGCTTCTATTTCCTCTTTTGTAATATCTACCGGCAACTCCATTTTAAACCGCATTTTCCCATTGAAAGAGATAGGGTATTCCTTACTACTTTCTATCAGGTACTTAGCTTCAAACTTAGGGAATGGCGCCGTAGATATGGAAGTGCCATACCCCAATTTACTCCACAGTTCTTCTGCAATATGTGGTGCATAGGGCGAAACCAAAATAGCCAATGGCTCCAATACCTCCCTGCTATTGCATTTTTGCGCAGCCAGTTCGTTTACACATATCATAAAGGTAGCCACCGAAGTATTAAAAGAGAAACTCTCTATATCCTCTGCCACTTTTTTAATGGTCTTGTGAAGGGTTTTTAGGTTATCTGCCGTGGGCACAGTACTAGAAACAGTAAAAGCACCATCAGGACCATTGTGGAACAATCGCCACATTTTCTTGAGAAAACTGTGCACCCCGGTAATACCGGCTGTATTCCAAGGCTTGGATTGCTCCAAGGGACCTAGGAACATTTCGTACAAGCGCAGGGAATCTGCCCCATATTCTTCACAAATACTATCAGGGCTAACCACATTATATTTTGATTTGGACATTTTTTCTACTTCACGCCCCACAACATAAACTCCGTCTTCCAATATAAATTGAGCATCCTTTAAGTCGGCATAAAGCGGATTCTTCTTAAATCCTTCCAAGTCCAATTCATCGGATGGGTTTACCAATGCAACATCCACATGAAGTGGCTGTACAGATTTGTCTCCTATCAAATTCTTTGACACCAAGGTATTTTCCCCTTCAATTCTATAAATAAATGCACTGGTCCCGGTAATCATGCCCTGATTGATCAATTTTTTGGCAAACTCGGGTTTTGGCACCAAACCCTTGTCATACAAAAACTTTTGCCAAAAGCGGGAATATAACAAATGCCCTGTAGCATGCTCGCTACCTCCAATGTAAAGGTCTACGTCTTGCCAATAATTAATGGCTTCCTGGGAAAAAACTTCGTCCGTATTATTGGGATCCATATAACGGTTAAAATAGTAGGAACTGCCTGCCCATCCCGGCATGGTATTCAACTCTAACGGAAATACGTTTTCATTATCTATGGCCCCATTAGGCACCACCTCTGCCTTTTGTACGTCCCATGCCCACACGGTGGCGTTCCCCAATGG
>JBFHGV010000099.1:0-8089 GCA_041582955.1 Arenibacter sp. | reverse complement strand
CCATAGGTTCAAATTCGGGCTTCATTAAAAACCTAGTCTCTTTTTTTGTACCCCACCATCCTTCAAAGCGAGGTATATCGACCCTGTTCAAGTATTGTTCGTGCACAAAAACCCCAGAGGCGTTGCCCGGACCGCTATTCATATATTTATAACTACACCAGGCTGCAAAATCTACGCCCCACTCATGAAGCTTTAAGCTTACATTTCCAGCGCCATGGGCCAAATCCCATCCTACAAAAGCTCCTACTTCTTTTGCTGATTTGGTTATGGCCTCCATATTAAACACCTGGCCATTGTAATAATTTACCCCTCCAATAAGCACTAATGCCAGCTCATCCCCAACCTCTTTTATCTTATCTAAGATATCTGCGGTACGCCAATAATGCTCCCCTTCTCTTTTCTTTATTTCCACGATAGCATCTTCTGGCTTCAGACCGTGAAACTGAACCTGGCTCTTTAACATATATTGATCTGAAGGAAAGGCTTTTTCCTCACATATAATTTTAAATCTTTGTGCGGTAGGCCTGTAAAAAGATACCATAAGCATATGAAGGTTCACCGATAACGTATTCATAACGGTAATTTCCTTGGTCTTTGCCCCCACCACTTTGGCCAATGGTGCTGCCAATCTTTCATGATAATCCCACCAAGGTTTTTCGGCATGAAAATGCCCTTCAACAGCCAAGTCCTTCCATGCGGTCATAACCTCGTTTACATATTCTTGGGTACGCTTTGGTTGTAGCCCCAATGAATTTCCGGTAAAATAAATAACATCCTTCCCCTTAACCTTGGGAAAGTGGAATTCATCACGGTAATCCTTTAAGGGGTCCGCAGCATCCAATTGTTGGGCAAACTCTAATGAATTTTTAAATTCCATATTATAAATTTTATCCAAAAATACAATTTACCAGAGGAAGCTGCTTAGTTGAAAACCTATATTTTTACAGATTCACTTCCGTTCTCATTTCCAAAATATGTTCTCTAAAACCAGCCTTTTCATAGGCCTTTATTGCCTTGGTGTTATCTTTGTACACGGTAAGCCTTATTTCTGATAGGCCCTTAGTCCTTGACCAATCCTTCAAAGCTTCCACAATAGCCTTATTTACACCCTTCCCGCGGTAGGTAGGATGAGTATACATAAATCCAAGATAGGCATAATCCCCATGGTTCAAATAAGGTTTTGCTTCCCGTATCCGGGCAAAGCCAGACCCTATGAGGTTAGAGTTAGTTTCAGCTACAATAACCACAGCAGAACTAGAAAGAATAAGCTCTTTAAGGTCATAATAGCTTATAGGGTCCTTATCCAAAGTAGGATCATAAGGCCGCTCTGCCCTTATTATTTCCTGTTCAAAAGACTTCAATGTCATTAGATCTGCCAAAGTGGCCTTTCTTATCGTAAATTGTTCCATGATTAGTATCTTTGAACCCCTAAATATACAAAGTTAAACCCATGCATTTCTTATCACCCATATTGGAACAATATATCACCGACCATTCGGAACCCGAGCCACAGCTACTTCAAAAACTTACAAGGGAAACCCATGTAAAGGTGGTGCAACCCAGAATGATCACCGGCCATTTCCAAGGTAGGGTACTAAGCCTACTCTCCAAACTCATTTATCCCAAAAAAATTCTGGAAATAGGTACTTATACCGGTTATTCTGCTCTATGCCTTGCAGAAGGACTACAGCCGGAAGGAAGCTTGCACACAATAGATATTAATGAGGAGCTACACGCTATGCAGAGAAGGTATTTTGAAGAAAGTAAATACAACCATCAAATTGTGCAACACACTGGGGACGCCTTGGAAATTATCCCCAAAATGAATGAGGTTTTTGATCTCATTTTTATCGATGCCGAAAAAGTGAGCTACGACCATTATTTTGAAGCCGCCATAAAAAAATGTCGTCCTGGTAGCGTCATTTTATCGGATAATGTGCTCTGGTCCGGGAAGGTGGTAGAACCATTGAGCCCTAAGGACAAGGCTACCAAAGTATTATTGGATTACAACAAGAAATTACGGGATGATCCACGTGTAGAGACCGTGTTATTGCCTATTAGGGACGGACTTACACTAAGTAGGGTGCTATAGATTGGTGTACAGCTAAAATATTGAGGCTAAGGGCAGACAGCGTTTTATACACTTCCCAGCATAATGGGAACCCATCTACCAAATCCCAACAGCCATACCATAAAAAAAGCTATAACAATTAATGGGAGCGGTACTTTGGCCTACGCCATGCGTTGTACAATCGGAAAAAAAGAAAGGCGAAAAGAGTACCTACTCCTGCACCAACCAATAAATCCAAAGGGTAATGAACCCCCACATAAATTCGGCTGGTTGCAAACATCAGCGGCCATATAAAAAAGAGCCAGCTCCACTTGAATCTATCTTTAAGAAATAAGAAGAAAGCGGTGGTAATACTAAATGAACTTGAGGCATGGCCGGAAAAAAAACTATAGCCCGAGGGGCTTTTAAGTATTCGGATCAGCGTATTTATTTCTTCGGTGTTATTGGGTCGCAAACGGGCTACCCATTCCTTGACAAGCCCTGTAAACATAGCCACAATAACCAGTGTAAACAGTACGGTACCAAGGACCCACATTGCCTCACCTCTAGGATATTTCCGAAAAACAAGAACTATAAATAAAATAAAAAGGGGAATCCATGTAGAGAAATTGGTAATCGTTGCCCAAAAGACATCATAATTCTCGATGCCCAAACTGTTTAAGTAAATGAAGACATCCCTGTCCCATTGCAACAGTCTATCTAGCATACTATTTTCTTTTGACCACTCCAGTTACCTCATCAACATTTTGCTTAACCTTATTGATTTCGTCTTTTATGTCCTTGGTAAAACTGGTATCAATACCTTGCTTTTCGGCACTTTTCTGAATCTCGTTTTTAATATCCTCTGTAGCGTCCTTTAATTGTCGCATACCCTTGCCCAATCCCTTGGCAATACCAGGAATTTTATCTGCACCAAACACCATTACCACTATAAACATGATAAAGAATATTTCGGCACCGCTAATAAATAGAATTATCGTACTTAACATAACACAAATATAATGAGAAGTTTGTCAGTTGCATAAAAAATATGGTTAACTTTTTTTTTAGACGGGCGCAACCCTGTACAATAAGGGGATGCCACCCCTAAACCTGAAATGAGGGCGGAAAATAATCCCAAAACGGAATCTACTTATCCCATATTCTTACCCCTCTTTCCACAACCTAGGCCAGCACCTATTCCAATGAAAAGCCCCAATACCCGTAGCGCTAAAGCTAGTTGGTATCGGGGCCAGTCTTTTGGAGGGAGCTAACCTTAGATTACGCTTCCCATGCCAAAAATTAAAAATTATTTCCCTTGTAAACCTTCTTTAAATGCGTCAAATTCCGATTTAACCTCTTTAGCAGGCCAAGAATTATTGGTAATATCTATATCGGCTGTTTCCGCCTTAGGATCTACCACAATCCCTACCAATTCTTTGGTAGAGGAAACCACGCGTTTTACCTCCTTATCGTTTTTTCTCCATATTTCCGGAGGATAAGTAACATTTTCCCTGGAACCATCGGCATAGGTATATTCTACTATCAATGGCATGGGGATACCTCCTGGTTTATTAAAGGTTATCTCATAGAAATATTTAGGCTCCTTCACCGCATTGCGTTCAGCGGCCGTCATATTATCCATCATAAATTCTTTTAGCGTCTTGGAATTTTCAGAAGGTGTTTTTCCCTTTAAATTGGCATCGTAGTCATCACTGTCTTCCTCGGCCAAAAATACCAAGGGAGGCAAGTCTTCCTCTTTTATGTTCCTAGCAGCCATAAGCTCTAACATTTGTTTTGTTGGCTTGTTGGATACATAGTATTTTTTTACATCTTTTACACCAATATCAACATAATCCGTAGAATAGAACCAACCTCGCCAAAACCAATCCAAGTCTACAGCCGAGGCATCCTCCATGGTTCTGAAAAAGTCTTCAGGAGAAGGGTGTTTAAACATCCAACGTTGCGCATAGGTCTTAAAGGCATGATCAAACAACTCCCTACCCATCACAGTTTCCCTTAGAATATTCAAGGCTGTCGCAGGCTTCCCATAGGCATTGTTCCCCAATTGGAAAACGTTTTCCGGATTGGACATTATAGGAGCTATAGTACTTTGGTCCCCTGACATATAAGGTATAATTTTGGATGGCAAGCCCCTTTTGGAAGGATATTTGCTATTTGGTGCAATGGCCTCAGGAAAAGCTTCTCCAAACTCCTGTTCCGCAATATATTGCATAAAAGTATCCAAGCCTTCGTCCATCCATCCCCACTGACGTTCATCGGAATTAACGATCATAGGAAAAAAGTTGTGGCCTACTTCATGAATAATCACGGAAATCATACCGTATTTCACCCTATCGGAATAGGTCCCGTCCTCATTTGGTCTTCCGTAGTTCCAACAGATCATAGGATATTCCATTCCTTGATTCTTGGCATGCACAGATATAGCCTTAGGATAAGGGTAATCAAAAGTGTGATCTGAATAAGAGCGCAGGGTATGTGCTACGGCCTTGGTAGAATACTCCTCCCACAAAGGATTCCCCTCCTTGGGATACATAGAAATGGCCATTACGTCCCTATTCCCCACTTTTACAGCCTGCATATCGTAAATAAATTTACGTGATGTTGCAAATCCAAAATCACGCACGTTTTTGGCTTTCAGCTTCCAGGTCTTCTTTTTCTCAGAAAATCCCTTTTCAGCTTCCTCCGCTTCGGCTTGGGTTACAATAAGAACAGGCTTATCATAAGATTTTTTTGCCTGCTCGTAACGCTTTACCATTTCCTTGCTAAATACCTCCTTCATATTCTGAAGTTCTCCGGTACCGTCCAAAATATGGTCGGCAGGAACTGTGATGTTTACCTCATAATCCCCAAAAGGAAGGGCAAATTCTCCACTGCCCCAGAATTGATGGTTCTGCCATCCCTCTATATCACTATAGACGGCCATTCTAGGAAAGAATTGTGCTATAACATAAGCTCTATTACCGTCCTTTGGAAAATACTCATAACCAGAGCGCGCCCTGTTTACAGTATGATCTGGAATATTGTACCACCATTTAATGGAAAAAGAAATCTGGCCCTTACTTTTTAAGGGCTCAGAAAGGTCTATCCTCATCATGGTCTGGTTAATGGTATAGTCCATGGCCTTTCCCATTTCGTCCCTAACATATTCTATATTAAAACCACCGTCAAAAGGTTCCCTCATATATTTTCCGGCAAATTTGGCCACAGGTTCCGCTACGGCAACCCCTTCCCCATTACGCAAGGGGGATTTGGAATCCTTTGAACGCACATTCTGATCTAACTGCAACCACAAAAAAGCAAGCTCATCCGGAGAATTATTGGTATAGGTTATGGTTTCGGTACCATATAGTTTGGCATTCTTATCATCGAGCTCAATATCCATTTTATAATCAGCCTGCTGCTGATAGTAATCGGGACCAGGTGCACCAGAAGCCGATCTATAGGTGTTAGGAGTAGCAAATTCCTCATAAAGCTGCTTAAATTTATTCTGATTAACGTGACCGGCTTCCCGTTCATTCCTTACTTCTTCCTGAGCAACCACTACGGCCGCAAAAAGGAACATTAACGAAGCAAAAACATATTTCATTCTACTCATATTTAATTATAATTTTTTTTCAGCGCGGGAATTTAACTATTTAATGACTGATTGTTAAAATTTACTTTAAGTTTAACATTCCTTTATTATTTTCCCTGATCAACACAAAGCTTTTCTTCTCTCCTTTTACCCTAATATGAACCACATTTTTTTGTTCCTCAAAGTAATCCATCAAGACTTCGTTCTGCACAGCTACCGAGTTCAGTGTATCCAACTCTACCCCTGGGATTTCCAAAAAGCAGATCATAAGATCGTTATCATATTTTTTACCTAAATAATCATAAGCCACCTCCTTGCCATTAACAGAAATGGCCAGTTTGGACCTAAAATATTTTTCTATAAAATCATTGGCCTGTGAAGACTCGTCCTTAGTGGCCAAATTAGCCTTAAGCCCGTACCGCTCTAGGAGCAGCTTATCCATATCATCTATAAAAACCCGACTGCTTATCTGTAAGGCCCTATCTTTTTCTGAGTAGTCTACAGTGGTTACACTGAGGTAGAATTTATGTGCAACGGCAAATGCCAATAGCGGCAATAACAATACCACTAGTACTTTTTTTAAGTATTTCATTCGTAATATTCTTCTTATGTAATAGCACATAAAGATAAGGGAAGCAATGCTGCAAGAATCCTTTCTTCTGCCATCTGGGAAATTATGCTATGGACAACCTTTTACTTTTACCCCACAAAGATAAGCAATGACTATGCCATTTTATTTGACTATACATAGGATTTTTTCAATTCTAGGTTTACTCCTAGATTAATTTTATTATGAACAACAAAAGCAGTGAAATGGCGAAGTAACCTCCTTAATATAGGTTGGCCACAGTTCACTATCCTGAGGATATAAATCAATATTGCAGAAATCTCCCAAACCCCAAAAAAGCCCTACCGCGACTCTGTAAGGCAGATTTTTTTTGTTTTTCTCTATTTCCTATCCCTATTGGCTTTTGCCCATTGACTAGTAACTGACCACTAAAAACCATTTACGATTTACTCCTCATTGTTTATTGTAATCAATTCATTGTTCTTTCTATAGACAAAGCTCTTTTTTCTAATAAAATCCCATATCCTATAAAGGTCGTTACTATCTACCACGCTAGAAAAGTTGGTATCTACCTCACAGAAATACAAAAAGTCATCTATTTTTTCATGGGGGATTTTTAATTGTATTACAAAAAGGCTATCGGCAAATTGGGTGCGTAGTTGCTGGGTTTTATTGTATTTAATATCCCTCGCCACCCTTTTCTTTAGCATTTTGGTGCGTCCGGTTATAGCGTTGATCAAGGGGTTGAACGGAATACTGGTAAGCATACCAACAGAGAATGATCCCATGGAAGCTTCCCGTAACAGGCGTTCACTTTGCATCAAGGGTTTAACGTGGGCATTGGGCAGGCCCAGGGAGGTGGCTGTAACTGTGGGAGGTATATTTAATCGCTTCATATCCCTATCCAGTTCACCGGTTAGGTTATAGGGCGTTACCACCACTTCGTCCAGGGCAATATTGCTTTCTTCCAGGGGAATGGACAAAAACTTACTTTCCAAAATAGCTGTTGTCACCACTATTTCCTTTCGTTGGTATTGTACGGCAGAAATAACCAAGGTATCATTGAATTGCACAGGAATGGAAAAGAAGCCGTTAAGATCGGTTATGGCGGCTTTTTTTGATGTGGTATTGAGCACATGGGTGGCCGCCACATCTCCATCACTGCTATATACTTTCCCTTCCAATATTTTGGAAAAATCCTGGGCCAAAAGCCCTTTGGAAAAAACACCAAAAATCAAGCAAAACAAATATATTGGGATTATTCGCACTACTATTTATAGTTATGGAAGAATTTTACTAAACAAGTTAGCAATACTACTTGTTGATTATAAATTATCGTTATACTGTTTAATCACAATCCGCTCTCCATAGCTTATTGTACTTTATATGTAAAGGGTAGGAACACAGGGCCCGATCTCAGTTCTGAACCTACCGGATGGGATCCTCCTGTCTCGAATCAATGTGCACATACAACCGATCATTGCCAATAGCTCATTACAATCCCCTTCTCTTTTCTTTTTTTCTTAAGGCTATTGACCATAACTCATTCTTGCTGACTGACAATTATTCACTGTACACCGTTAATTCCCTTCCAACTCTTCTAGATAGGCCTTACTCTGGGTCACCAAAAAATCTATAAGCTGAAATTCGTTGCGTTTTTGCAGTAAAGACCTTGCTGGCAACTGAGCATCGCAGTACATTAAAAAATTATCTATTTTATCCTGTGGTAGTTTTAGATCCAATACAAAAAATTCATCGTCATAAACCTGCCTAAGAACTTCACTAACCTTTAGGGGCCTACTCTCCTCTTTCTCTCCCGGACCTTTGGTAGCAGACAATAAGGCCTTAAAAATATTGACAAAATTTAGTCCGT
>JBFHGV010000098.1:0-8103 GCA_041582955.1 Arenibacter sp. | reverse complement strand
CTATACAAAGAGCTCCATAACATAAATTTTAGTCAAAAATCAATTAATCATTAAATAGAAGAATATGCCGAATCCATGGACAGGGAAAGGAAACCCTTATACAAAGCAAGAGGTGAGAGAGAGGTTGCAAGCAGTAGTAGATGAAAAAAAGGCAATTATAGCCGCCGGAGCAGGCACGGGAATTAGTGCTAAATTTATAGAAAAAGGCGGCGCGGATTTGATCATTATTTACAATTCGGGCAGGTTTAGAATGTCCGGACACGGTTCAACGGCCGGTATGATGGCCTATGGGGACGCCAATGCGGTGGCCATGGAAATTGGAGAGTTTGAAGTACTTCCGGTAGTGGAGGAGGTTCCGGTGATATGTGGTGTACATGGCAGTGACCCACGGAGAAGGATGTGGCATTTCTTGGGAAAAGTGAAGGAGATGGGGTTCTCTGGGGTACATAACTTTCCTACCCATTCCATTATCGATGGTCATTTTAGAAATGTATTGGAAGAAACTGGAATGAGCTTCCAAAAAGAGGTGGATATGGTGGATCTGGCAACCAAAATGGACCTGTTTTCTATCGTATACGTTGGCAAACCCGAAGAGGCCGTACAAATGGCCGATGTGGGTGCCGATGCCATAATAGCACATGTGGGGACTACGGTGGGGGGATCTATTGGGGTTACCAATGCCTCAGCGACCATGGATGTAGCCCTGGAGCGTACCCAAAAAATTGTAGACGCCGTAAAGAAGGCAAATCCCAATGCATTTTTATTGGCCCACGGCGGACCCATCAATACTCCCGCCGATGTAAAATACGTTCTGGAACATTGTAAAGGCCTGCATGGTTTTGTGGGGGCATCGTCATTGGAGAGAATGGGCGTAGAGCAGTCCTTGACCAATTTAACCAAGGAATTCAAGGCCTTGATCCTATAGTTGGTATATGGACAGGAATTGGAAATTTGTCAAGGAAAAAGACCAAATGTTTGAAAAAGCAGTTGGGCGGGTACATCATTGGCATTATCATCCCAAAATTATAAAAGAGGCCGACTCCTATATGGTGAAGGTGGTGATGCCCAAGGGAGGTGGACACAATTTTCACGTTCACCCAGCTATGCATGAAATTCTATATGTACTTAAAGGTACTGCTGAACAATGGATAGAGGGTGAGATGCAGCTACTGCAAGCGGGCGACTCCGTTTATATAGGTCCTAATGTTGCCCACGGTACCTTTAACGCAGGAGATGAAGAATTGGAATTTTTGGCCATTTTGTCCCCGCCAGAAGGATGGGAGGCCGGAACAGTAGATGTTAGTAAAAATATCCCCTATTCCGAGTATCGTCGCCGAATCTGATGGATTAAAATATTAGATATTTCATTAGCCATTTTATGTAGGCTTGGCTGCTGTAGTTTATTAAATAAAATATGAAAAAATGAAAAATTTATCTGCTTGCCTTTTACTTCTATTTTGTGGAATGGTCCTATTGTTGAGCTGTTCTGGGGAAAAAGAGCCACCTCCACCATTGTCCTATACAGGGGAAAACCCAAGGGTGCAAAACCCTTTGAGTCCTGAGGATTCCCAAAAACACATTCAACTTCCAGAAGGATTCAAAGCGGAGCTATATGCCGCCGAGCCCAATATTATTAACCCCATAGCCTTCACATGGGATGAAAGAGGCAGGCTGTGGGTAGTACAGTCCAAGGATTATCCGCATGGATTGGCCAATGATGTTGGCGGTGACCGGATTACCATCTGTGAGGATACAAATGGGGATGGCAAGGCCGACAAATTTATCGATTTTGCCACTGAGCAAAATTTAACAACCGGCATAACCTTGGTAAAAGGGGGGGCTATTGTGGCTCAGGCCCCAAATATGGTCTTTTTGGAAGATACCAACGGGGACGACAAAATGGATAAAAGTACCGTGCTGTTCAATGGATTTGGAACCTGGGACACCCATGCGGGGCCATCCAATTTGCACTATGGATTGGACAATATGATCTGGGGTGCCGTAGGGTATTCCGGTTTTGAAAATCAGTTTCAGGGCAAGCCAGTAGAATTTAAAATGGGTGTCTACAAATTTTCCAAAGATGGTTCCTACTTTGAACCCGTGGGACAATTTAACAACAATACCTGGGGACTGGGTTTTAACGAAAACTTTGAAGTATTTGGATCTACAGCAAATAATAACCACTGTTGTTATGTGGGCATACCATTAAAACATTACGACTACTTAAATAAACTACCCTCATGGGCCGTCAATGCCGATTTTATCCAAGGGCACTACGATATAAGTCCGGTAGATACCATTCCCTTACAACAGGTAGATGTCCGTGGGGGGTATACCGCGGCTTCCGGAGCCAATTTCTATACCGCTAGAAACTATCCTGAGGAATATTGGAACCAAATGTACGTAACCGAGCCTACCGGACACCTGGTACATATAGCGAGAATAGAAAAGGATGGAGCGGGGTATAAGGAGGTTGATGGCGGCAATATTTTTGCCAGTACCGATGCATGGACGGCACCAGTTTTCACTGAAACGGGGCCAGATGGCAATTTGTGGGTGGCAGATTGGTACAACCCGGTAATTCAGCACAACCCTGATAAACGCGGTATGGACAATCAAATTTGGAACGCGGACAAAGGAGAGGGAAACGCCCATAAAAATAAGCTACGCGATTATGGACACGGTAGAATATACGTTATTACCCATGAAGATGCTGATGATTCCGGTATTGGCTCTTTGGATCCCAAGGATGACAAAAAGCTTCTGGAAGCCCTTAACAGTGACAATATGTTTTGGAGGACCACGGCCCAGCGTTTAATAGTGGAAAATAAGAAAGTATCCCTTGTTCCAGATTTGATCAAATTGGCCGGTGACAACAACAAAATTGATAAAAGTGGTCTCAATGCCGGTGCCTTGCACGCCCTATGGACCCTAAAGGGATTGGGCGCGCTCAATGGCTCCAATGAAGAGGCAAACAAAGTTGCTGTTGGCGCATTGAAGAGCAGTTCCTATGCCGTACAACGTGCGGCCCTGGCCCTGCTGCCCTCTACCCAGGAAAGCAGTGAAAGTTTGGCCCGATCGGGCCTGCTTAACAGTCCAGATCCACAGATCAAGTTAGCTGCGGTATTGCGTGCGGGCGAGCTGCCGGAATCCAACACCTTGTATGCCGAAATAGAACAGTTGTCCCAAGATACGGCCGCTACTTCTGACAAATGGCTCAATGCTGCAATAAAAATTTATTTCAGGGAATTGAACTTCCAAGAGGTAGACCCCTCCTCCGTGGTTATGATAGTGCCCTCGGCTGAAGAAAAAAAATCTATATGGAGCTATACTACAGACAAGCCCGCAGACAACTGGACGAAGTTGGGATTTGATGATTCCGATTGGAAAATAGGGGCTGCCAAGTTTGGAGGCGAGAATATGAAACAGGTGAACACCCCTTGGAGCAGCTCCGATATATGGATGAGGCAAGAAGTGGTCATCTCAGATGATATTACGGAACCCGTGATAAAAATTGCCCATGACGACGATTATGAAATTTATGTTAATGGTCAACTTTTGATAGCGGAAACGGGTTCTAGCGAATCTTATAAATATATTAAACTGGATAAGGAGAAAGGCGAATTATTCAAGAAAGGCAAGAATCTAATTGCTATACACTGTGTTAATACAGGGGGGAATCAACATATTGATTTGGGTATCGGCAAGGTTGGTAAGGTGAAGGCCGATGTCACCTTCGTCCTCAATACCGTGAATCAAGAGATGGCCTTTGATCAAAAGACCCTTCACGCCACTGCCGGACAGACTGTAGAAATAGTCTTGAACAATAAGGATCAAATGTCCCATAATTTGGTGGTCATACAACCTGGTAGTCTGGACACTTTTGGGGCCATGGTAGATGGGTTTCTAAAAAATCCTGAAGCTGAGAAATTTGGGTATGTCCCCAAGTCAAGATACGTATTGGGCGCAACGGAAATGTTGACACCGGGAGTTACGGGGTCTGTAGTATTTAAACTTCCGGATACCCCTGGAATTTATCCTTACGTCTGTACTTTTCCTGGGCATTGGCGTATGATGCAGGGCGTTATCATAGTAACTGCTCCCGGGTCCTATATTTCAGAGAATAAAGATGCTCCAAAGATTTCTGTAATGGGTGGTGGCGGTTCCCATGATTTTCTTAAGTTTTTTGGAATAGCAGATGGTAAGGTCCTTAGTGAAGGAGGCAAGAACACGGTAATCTACACTGAGAATTCTATGGAATTGGGAACTTTGATCCCGTCTACAGATGTTCTTTTTCTTAGCAATAATAAGCCCTTGGATAAAAATACCAGAAGTGCCATTATGAATAGGGTAAATCAAGGTGAGATGAATATGCTGATCTATCACCCCAGTACATGGTATAATTGGGAAGACTGGCCAGAATATAATAGAACACTTGTTGGTGGAGGATCTAGATCACATGAAAAACTTCAAGAATTTGAGGTGAAAGTTTTAAAACCTGATCACCCGTTGATGAAAGGGCTTCCTTCTACATTTAGGATAGTGGATGAACTGTATCGGTGGGAGAAGGACCCTGAGGCCGAAATAGAGGTTTTGGCAGTTGGCAGGGGGTTACAATCCGGGAAAGAATATCCAACGGTCTGGATCGTAAAGCATCCCAAAGCCAAGATAGTTGCGAATATCTTGGGACATGATGAAAGGGCCCATGGGTTAAAAGCGTATCAGACGATCCTAAAAAATAGTGTTGCATGGATAAAACAGAAATAAAATAAGCGTTGTTCGCTTCAAAATGTACCAAGGAAAAAGAACAAATTAGAGCTCCAATTTTAAAGGCCTGATGTTTAAATTTGAGTCCTTCTATTGAAGGTTTAAATAGTAGCAGTCTAGAAGGAAAAGGTGCGTTGTATTGGTGATCAAATAATTTGTAGATAATTCTTTCTGTACATTTTTGGGGTGGTACCCGTAATCTCCTTAAACTTTTTGTTAAAATTAGATAAGGTTTTGTAACCACATTCGTATGCAATTTGAACAATGGATTGGTTGTTTGTTTTCAATAATTTACAGGCCATACTTATCCTTAACTCCGCTATAAAATCGGTAAAGGATTTGTTGGTCCTGGACTTAAAATAGCGACTGAAAGAATTTGGTGCCATATTGGCCAATTTGGCAACTTCATCCAATCTAATGTCTGTTTTGTAATGATCTAGAATATAATTGTGCACCAGCTGCATCCGCTTTGAATCCGAATCGGAAACCCTGTTTACATAACCTTGTTTGTTTATCATACGTAAGTCGTTGGATACAGACAGTATGTGCAATATGTACAGAAGGGACAATACTTCTTCAAACCCTTGTTGAAGGTACATTTTTTGGACTATTTTGCGAATCCTTTTTTTTGTATCACCTATGATCTCAATACCCCTGTCTGCAGATTTCAGTAAATTTTTAATTCTGGCCATCTCATCCTTGTTTAGGAAAATATCCCCCATAAAATCGGGAGAAAAGTAGGTTACGATAACTTTGGTGCTTAAACCCCTATTTTCAAAGTATTTGTCATCACTTCTCCAAACATGGGGTAAGTTGGCACCGGTTAAGACCATATCATCGGAATCAAATTGACTGATATTGTCTCCTACATAGCGTGTCCCCGTTCCTTCAAATACACAGGCAAGTTGAAATTCTGGATGGAAATGCCAGGTAGGATCAAAATGGGGCTCAACAAGTTGCTTTACCTTTAGGCATTTTGTTGTGGGGATCGGAAATTTACGAATGGCAGATTTCATTATCACACTAAAATAATAAACTAGCTATAAATAGTGGTATATTCAAGAAGGTATTAAAGCTTTTATATTTTAGGAAGGATGTTGGCTAGGACTTTTTGATTTTTACTGATAAAACGTATATAACAAATCTGCTAATGTGGTCTCCTGTCATCCAAAATGAGAGATCAAGGGGCGTTTCCAGGTTGTAATCAACCCTGGTGTCCCTAGAATTTTGAAAGTCTAGGATCTCTATATCCTACTTATTGTTAAAAGGCAATCATATTTAAATTGGCCTTAAGGCAGAACCAAAAACCATGTGCTTTCCAATAGGGATTAACCTGTAATTTGGTCATGCCAAATAAAATAAGGAACAATAAGATACCCTCATTTCAATGATTTTAGAGTTATCATAAATATGGGTACACCCCTAGCTAATAATGGTTTTTCTGTGCCCCATTTTGTATTATTAGTATAGGGTTTTGTGAAGTCGATTTTAGTCTGTCAATGCTTTTATAGCTTGTTCTTAGCCAGCCATTCTGGATATTTTTTCAATACCTTTTCCGGTGCTTTTGTGTACCAACTATAACCGTTCCTACGTTCGTCACTTATTTCTGCCAACGACTTTCTTTTGATACCATCTCGACTACAAAAGAATATGGTACTGGTTTCTAAATCATAAAAACGTCCCCATAGTGTTGGTGCATTTTTATCTTCTACAACTATTCTATTCTTTTTTCCATTTTTTAGGGTTACCGTTTCTACTTTTATGCCCTTTATACGATTGTTTTCAAACCATTCCACAGCTCCCTTTATAGCGTTAACAATTTCTTTGGACGGATTATCTATATCCATCAACATTTGCACGATTCCCACAGATTCAGAACCACTGAACGAAGGAAGCTCGTAGCTGCGGGCCTTTGCAGGAACCAGTGTAACTGAATCGTGCTGGGCACACCATACTGCTGGTTTACCTTTATAAACTATTTGCGTGTCTAGAAAACATTGAATGCCCTTGTCATATGCCTTTTTGATTTTTGTCCTAGTGTCTTCACTTAGTTGAAGGGCTGCGTATTCTTTTTTGTGAGAACTTATTTCTTTTAGAAACTTCATGATATTCACCATAGCGTAGTCATTATATGTGATATGACCAGAATAGGCCACGCTTCCTTTGCGCACTGGATAAAACTGTGGCCATCCACCATTTGTGTATTGAGCAGAAAAAATATAGTTTAATCCTTTGATAAATGCCTTCTTATAACGTTCGTCTTTGAAATTTGAATATACCTTGGCTAGAAACTTTAGTTCCGTAATAGTGGCGCCATTATCAAAAGTGGCCCCAATTTCATTCTTGCGGTTGGCATAATGTTTTCTATCTGACTCGGAAAAATGGTGGTGGTAGTCTTTGTTCTTTTCCCATCCTCCAATGGTCTTTTGACTGATTAGCACATTTTCAGCAACCAATTTGGCTTCGTTGGACCCATACCAGGCTGGGGGCATTTTGTTGGCTACATCGGTCCATCTTTTAGAAAGATAATCTGTAGATTTCTTTTGGGAGAAACCTAAAGCTGTAGTCAAGGTTGCTGCTGTCATCAAAATTAGTGTAGCGAGTTTCATAATTTTATTCCTAATAATTGTTTTCAATTTTTACCAATTCCTTGTGATATATGCCACTGACTAAACTTAACTAAAATGGTGCCCAGACAATCTCTTTCAGCTCCATAATGGCATGTGATGGCAGGAGTTGGCTGTGACGCTATCCTTTATTGGAAAATGTCTCCCCAGAGGCCATAGGCAATTATCTACTTATCATAGTCAAACTTATATTATTTAAAGGACCGTACAATTTACTGGTCTATCCTTCTGTGTGAATGAGCTTGAGGAGAAATACTTTAACTAAGTAAAACGTATGCTGATGTGAAATTAATGTTTCATTGAGCTATGATTTGCTCATATATGGTAAACAGGCTTTCTAGATTAGGATAAATATATATTTTTTTTCTGTATGTTAAAGTTATTGTCTGAATAAAGAGAAGATTGGCTCCTAGGGACTATTTATAATTTTGCCGTCCTAATATAATGCGAAAGCCTAATAGGCATACTGAAATTGAAATAGGAAATCAATAAAAGCTTTTTTCTTTTGGGGATCAACCTTAAGGAAAATTGCAATGTTATTCAAAACCTAAGACCCGGGTTTAAGGTAATGCCTAGCCGCTTGGCAAGAAGTTTGGAATGGCATACGAAAATGATTTTTATAAAGTATAATAGATCCATTCGTAAAATGAACACTTTAGGGGGACTTATTAATAGTATGGTGTAACATCGCCATGTAAATAAGAAAAAT
>JBFHGV010000097.1:0-8111 GCA_041582955.1 Arenibacter sp. | reverse complement strand
GGTAGTTTTGTCTGGGAGCGATCTTTTGGTGGTTCCGGTATTGAAATAGCCTATGATATAGCAAAAACTATGGATAATGCCTATGTCATTACGGGGAACACCTTTAGTAGTGATACCGATATCTCTAAAAACAATGGGGAATCTGACATCTGGTTAATTAAAATTGACGATCATGGCAATCTGTTATGGGAAAGGACTTATGGGGGTTCTGAGTTTGATGCGGCACAAGGCCTAAGCCTAGCATCCGATGGAGGTTTTGTTATTGCTGGAAATTCCAAAAGCAGTGGTATGGACGCTACTGATAACAAGGGGGAAAACGATATTTGGCTGATAAGGACCGATGCTTCCGGAAAATTAATTTGGCAAAATTCCTATGGGGGCACTGGTATCGATTTTGGTTTTGATGCCATTGAAACCCAGGACAATGGGATAATATTGGTAGGGGAATCCCAAAGTGCAAATTTTATGGATTTGCAGTCCAAGGGCAATACGGATGCCCTTGCGATTAAAATAAAATAAGGTAAGAAGACAGTGGTTTTACAGTCGGTTTTGTGCCATAGAGAACATTGATTTTACTATTCGTTATATAAATGTTAGGAAATATGGTAAAACCCTACTTATGTAGTATATTTGTAAACTATTTAGATTAAATCCAATTAAGAATGATTAAAGTATCTGAAACAGCTAGGGATAGGGTGATGGCCCTAATGGCGGAAGGAGGCTTTGACGCCAGCAAAGACTATGTTAGGGTTGGTGTTAAGAGCGGTGGCTGCAGTGGTTTGTCCTATGAATTAAATTTTTCAAAAGAGGCTGGGGAGTCCGATAAGATATTTGAAGATAATGCCGTGCGTATCGTAGTGGATAAAAAGAGTTTTCTTTATCTGGTGGGGACGGTATTGGAGTATTCGGGTGGACTCAATGGAAAAGGATTTGTGTTCAATAACCCCAATGCACAAAGAACCTGCGGATGCGGGGAGAGTTTCTCTCTCTAGCATTACAGTGGGATAATGATAAAAATGTACCAATGATAGTGTTGGGGATGATAAATAATTAGCCAATTGTTGTAAAGAACAATTGTTAAATTAAGAAGAATGGCATATACAGAGGAAGAGTTAAAAAAAGAATTGGAAACCAAGGAGTATGAATATGGTTTTTATACCGATATAGAATCTGATACCTTTCCAAATGGGCTAAATGAGGAAATAGTGATCGCTATTTCCAAAAAGAAGGAAGAACCGGAATGGATGACCTTATGGCGATTGGAGTCTTTTAAGATTTGGAAGGAGATGGTGGAGCCCGAATGGGCCAATGTAAAGTATGAAAAGCCCGATTTTCAGGCTATTTCCTACTATTCTGCGCCTAATAAAAAACCCAAGTACAACAGTTTGGACGAGGTAGATCCCGAGCTATTGGATACCTTCAAGAAGTTGGGTATTTCCTTGGATGAGCAGAAGAAGTTGGCTGGGGTAGCGGTAGATATTGTTATGGATTCCGTTTCCGTTGCTACCACCTTTAAGAAGACCCTTGCGGAAAAAGGGATTATATTTTGTTCTATTTCCGAGGCTATAAAAGAGCACCCGGAACTGGTGAGAAAATATATTGGTACCGTAGTACCCCAAAAAGATAATTTTTATGCGGCCTTGAATTCTGCCGTATTCTCAGATGGTTCGTTCTGTTATATTCCCAAAGGGGTGAGGTGTCCTATGGAGCTTTCTACTTATTTTAGAATCAATCAGGCAGGTACCGGGCAGTTTGAAAGGACCTTGGTGATTGCAGATGAGGGTAGTTATGTGAGTTATTTGGAGGGTTGTACGGCTCCATCACGGGATGAGAACCAGTTGCACGCCGCCGTAGTGGAACTAATTGCATTGGACGATGCCGAAATAAAGTATTCTACCGTACAAAACTGGTATCCTGGTAACAAGGAAGGCAAAGGTGGGGTCTATAATTTTGTGACCAAGAGGGGATTGTGCGAAAAAAATGCCAAAATTTCCTGGACACAGGTAGAAACAGGATCGGCGGTTACCTGGAAATATCCCTCTTGTATCTTAAAAGGTGATAATTCCATAGGGGAGTTTTATTCCATTGCGGTGACCAATAATTACCAACAGGCAGACACGGGGACCAAAATGATCCACCTTGGTAAAAATACCAGAAGTACCATTATATCAAAGGGTATTTCTGCCGGTAAATCCCAAAATAGCTACCGTGGATTGGTGCAGGTGAACAGTAGGGCCGAAAACGCCAGGAACTTTTCCCAGTGTGATTCGCTGTTAATGGGTAACGAATGTGGTGCCCATACCTTTCCCTACATTGAGGCAAAGAACAAGTCGGCACAAATAGAGCATGAGGCCACTACCAGTAAAATTGGGGAGGATCAGATATTCTATTGTAACCAAAGGGGTATTGATACGGAAAAGGCAATTGCTTTGATCGTAAATGGTTTTAGTAAGGAAGTATTGAACAAATTGCCGATGGAATTTGCCGTAGAAGCCCAAAAATTATTGGAAATAAGTCTGGAAGGATCGGTTGGTTAAAGACCATTGTTGTTCCCTTGGAGTAATACTGGAACCAGGAGCAATAGGCCATACGTAACAAGATATTATTAAATTGCCGAAGGCATACCATTTTATAAAATAATAAGAATCAAGAACAATGCTAAAAATAAATAATTTACACGCCAGAGTAGAAGACAAGGAGATCCTTAAGGGAATAAACCTAACGGTAAATGCAGGGGAGGTACACGCCATTATGGGACCCAACGGTTCCGGGAAAAGTACTTTGGCCTCTGTAATTGCTGGGAAGGAAGAGTTTGAAGTGACCAAGGGCGAGGTGTTTTTGGAGGGTGAAAACCTTGAGGATACCGCTCCAGAAGACAGGGCACATAAAGGAATATTTCTTTCATTTCAGTATCCAGTGGAGATTCCGGGGGTATCCGTTACCAATTTTATGAAAACGGCTATAAACGAATCCAGAAAAGCCAAGGGGTTGGAAGATATGCCGGCCAAGGATATGTTGAAGTTGATTCGTGAGAAATCGGAATTGTTGGAAATTGACAGAAAATTTTTGTCGCGTTCCTTGAATGAAGGTTTTTCTGGAGGAGAGAAAAAGCGTAACGAAATCTTTCAAATGGCTATGTTAGAGCCTAAATTGGCCATCTTGGATGAAACCGATTCCGGTTTGGATATTGATGCCTTGCGCATCGTGGCCAATGGGGTAAATAAGTTAAAGAGCAAGGACAATGCCGTAATCGTTATTACCCACTACCAACGACTGTTGGAATATATTGTGCCAGACTATGTACACGTATTGCATAACGGTAAGATCGTGAAATCGGGGAACAAAGACCTAGCCCTTGAATTGGAAGAAAAAGGATATGACTGGTTGAAACAGGAAGCAGCGGTTTAGTGCCAGTGCTGAAAGTTTAATAGTCAAAATTGAAAACATATCTAATATGTTGAGTGGATTTATGAGGTATTTGGGTCAGAAGACCAGAAACTCTCAATCACTTGGCACTTAGACATTACAACTTGTAAAAATGGATTTAAAAGAAAAATTGGTTTCCTCATTTTTGGCATTTGAAAACGGTGTGGACGTGGATAACCCAGTTCATGATATTCGTTCAGAAGCCATTAAGAAATTTGAGGCAAAAGGGTTTCCCACCAAGAAAGAGGAGGCTTGGAAATACACTTCCTTAAATACACTTCAGAAAATAGATTTCAGCATCTTTCCCAAAAAGGAGAGCAACCTGGAATACAGGGATGTGAAGAAGTACTTTCTGCACGAAATAGATACTTTTAAGATTGTTTTTGTAGATGGGGTATACAGTTCCTTTTTATCGGAAACAACCCATGACGGGGTGGATGTGTGCTTAATGAGTTCAGCATTGAACAAACCCATGTACAAGCAAATAATAGATGTTTATTTTAATAAAATAGCTTCCCAAGAGGATTCCTTGACCAGTTTAAATACTGCATTTAGCAAGGAAGGTGCCTATATCTATATTCCAAAAAATAAGATTCCAAAGAAGCCTATAGAAATTATTCATTTCGCAACAGGAAATGAAGCGGCCCTATTGTTGCAGCCAAGAAACTTGATCATTGCCGAGGAGAATGCCGAGATGCAGATCATTGAGCGTCATCAGAGCCTAACCACCAATGAGGTGTTCACCAATTCTGTCACGGAAATATTTGCCGCTAAAAACGCTATAGTGGATTACTACAAGGTGCAGAACGACTGTACTACGGCTTCCCTAATAGACAACACCTATATAGATCAAAAGGATGGTAGTGCGGTGAATGTACATACTTTTTCCTTTGGGGGGAAATTAACCCGTAACAACCTTAATTTCTATCAAAACGGGGAGCGTGTAGATTCTACTATGAAAGGGGTGACCATCATTGAGGAGAAACAGCATGTAGACCACCATACTTTGGTGCATCATATTATGCCCAATTGTGAAAGCCACCAAGACTATAAGGGTATATATGGGGAAAATGCCACGGGGGTATTTAATGGGAAGATCATAGTGGATAAAATTGCCCAAAAGACCAATGCCTTTCAGCAGAACAACAATATTTTGGTGAGTGATAAAGCAACCATCAATACCAAGCCGCAGTTGGAAATTTTTGCGGATGATGTAAAGTGCTCCCATGGATGTACTATTGGCCAGTTAGACGAAGAGGCCTTGTTTTACCTGCAATCTAGAGGTATTCCAAAAAAAGAGGCCAGGGCCTTGTTGATGTATGCTTTTGCCAATAACGTTTTGGAAAGTGTTAGGATTCCGGAATTAAAGGTGCGGATCAATAAGCTTATAGCCAAAAAGTTGGGGGTTAGGCTAGGGTTCGATCTTTAAAAACATTCCTTTGCTTCACAAGCCACAACTTCAAATTTCATCATGATACATACTGTGCTAGACATATTGACCATACGCAAGGATTTTCCAATTTTAAATAGGAAGGTTAATGGGTATCCGCTGGTGTATTTGGATAATGCGGCCACTTCCCAGACACCTCAGAAAGTTATAGATGCCATCGTGGCTTATTATTCCAACTATAACGCCAATATCCATAGAGGGGTGCATACGCTTTCCCAGGAGGCTACTGATGCCTATGAACAGGCCAGAAAAAAAATACAGCTGCATTTTAACGCAGCCAAATTACATGAGATTATTTTCACTTCGGGCACAACCCATGGGATTAATCTTGTGGCCAATGGCTTTGGCAACTTTTTGCAAAAGGGCGATGAAATTATAGTTTCTGCCTTGGAACACCATAGTAATATAGTGCCCTGGCAAATGCTATGTGAGCGAACTGGTGCCAAATTAAGGGTAATACCCATGAATTTAGAAGGAGAGTTGATTATGGCAGAATACCATAAATTACTTTCCGATCGTACCAAACTGGTATTCTGCAACCATGTTTCCAATGCTTTGGGCACGGTGAATCCCATAGGGGAAATTATTGAAGCCGCCCACGCTGTTGGAGCCGCGGTATTAATTGATGGGGCCCAGGCCGCACCTCACCTACAAGCCGATGTGCAGCAATTGGATGTTGATTTTTACGTGGTTTCGGCCCATAAAATGTGTGGTCCAACCGGAGTTGGAGTGCTTTATGGAAAAGAGGAATGGTTAAACAAGCTGCCGCCTTATCAAGGAGGTGGCGAGATGATCTCGGAGGTGACTTTTGAAAAAACCACCTATGCCGATCTTCCGCATAAGTTTGAGGCTGGAACCCCAAATATATGTGGGGGAATTGCCTTTGGCGTGGCCTTGGACTATATGAATGCCATAGGTTTTGAAGCCATTGCCCAGTACGAACATGAACTTCTGGAGTATGCAACCAAAGAATTATTGGCCATTGAAGGGTTGAAAATTTACGGTAATGGCAAGGAGAAGACTGCGGTTATTTCATTTAATATAGAAGGCTTGCACCCTTATGATATAGGGAGTATATTGGATAAGTTGGGCGTTGCAGTAAGAACGGGACATCATTGTGCACAGCCAATAATGGATTTTTATAAGATACCAGGAACGGTAAGGGCCAGTTTTAGTTTTTACAATACCAAGGAAGAGGTAGATGTGCTGGTAAAGGCCGTAAAGCGCGCGCAAGCCATGCTGTCTTAACTACAGCCCGTTAATTTTCAATGTTTTAAATAGTTGATAAGCAAATTTACTTGTTGTATTTTTGTTCAAAATTGGTGGCCCATGGTATAATGGGTTTCAAAAATCAGATATGGGTATAAAGGAAATACAGGAAGAAATAGTTGATGAATTCTCTATGTTTGAGGATTGGATGCAACGCTATGAGTATATGATCGAATTGGGCAAATCATTGCCATTGATCGAGGAGCAGTATAAGACGGCAGATAATATCATCAAGGGCTGTCAGAGCAAGGTATGGGTGCATGCGGAATTGGAAGGTGATAAATTGGTATTTACCGCTGATAGTGATGCCATAATCACCAAAGGGATAATTGCGATACTGATACGTGCCTTTAGTAATCAAAGACCGCAGGATATTATAGATGCGGACACGGATTTTATAGATCAGATAGGTTTAAAGGAGCATTTGTCGCCTACTAGGGCCAATGGCCTTGTAAGCATGATCAAACAGTTGAAATTATATGCTGTGGCCTATCAAACGCAATTAAACTAATTTGAATGCAGTTTGGTTTTTTCAAAGACCGACCCAAATTGCTTATCAATAAACATTTATCAAATGAGTGACGAAATAACAACAATAGATACCCAGGAATTGGGCGAAAAGATAGTAAGGGTACTAAAGACTATTTATGATCCGGAAATACCTGTGGATATCTATGAACTAGGGCTTATTTATGATGTATTCGTAAACGAGGATTACGAGGTAAAAATACTTATGACCCTAACCTCTCCCAATTGTCCAGTTGCGGAATCCCTGCCCATGGAGGTTGAGGAAAAAGTGAAGTCCCTTGACGAATTAAAGGATGTTGAGGTAGAAATTACTTTTGACCCACCTTGGACACAGGAATTAATGAGCGAGGAAGCTAAATTGGAGTTGGGAATGCTATAATGCCTTGTGTCCTATGACCGGTAATATAGGCCGGAAATGGGTTATAGGTGTTTCTTTTAAGAGGTGTATCCATGCCAAGCTTGGTGTACACCTGATTTCTTAAAAATAAATTTCATTATTATGTCTGAAATCATCAATCGGGTTGCCCAAAGTAAACTGCTGACCTTTAATTTGGAAGACTATTACCCAACAGGGAATAGGGTGTTATTGGATATTAAGGATTGGCTTTACGAGGGCCTTATACTTAGGGAGAAGGACTTTAGGAGTCAATTGGAGAATCATGATTGGAGTGGGTACCAAAATGCCTATGTAGCACTAAACTGCTCTACGGATGCCGTTATACCTGGCTGGGCCTATATGCTTATAGCTACTAAACTACAGCCTTTTGCCAAAAAAGTAGTGATAGGAGATCTTGAAGCCCTGGAATCTTCCCTATATCAATCCATAATAGAAGATTTGGACGTTTCGGCATTTGAAGGCAAACCTGTGATTATCAAGGGGTGTTCCAATAAACCGGTTCCGCCCAACGCGTATTTATGGGCGACCACCAAGATTCAGTCGGTTGCCAAAAGTGTTATGTACGGGGAAGCCTGTTCCTCGGTCCCATTGTATAAGTCAAAATAACCCTCTATTAGATTCTTACTGTTTATTGCACATTCCTTATTTTTGTCATAACTGTAAATAAAACACTAACTGTTATGAAGAAAATTGTATTAGGGATAGTCGCTTTGTTGGCTATGAACATTACCGTGGCCCAAACCTTGGAGGAATTAAAGGCAGAAAAGGCAAATAAAAAGGACTCCATTGCGGCTATTCAGGGTAGAGTAGATGCCATTCAAGGTAAAATTGACGCCATACCCGGCTGGAAAAAAGGCGCTTTCGGGACTATTGGAGCCACGCTTTCCGGCTTTAATAATTGGTATGCCAAAGGTGCTCCCAATTCCAATGCAGGGAATATTGGCGTAACGGCCAATGCCTTCGCCAACCTTAAACAAGACAAGTTTTTTTGGAGGAATTCTCTGAATATTAACTTGGGATGGGTTAAAATAGACGACAAGG
>JBFHGV010000096.1:0-8164 GCA_041582955.1 Arenibacter sp. | reverse complement strand
CAGATTACAGATTAAAATAGCAGAAAAAGAAGACCCAAAAAGAATTGGAAACACCTGTAGGATACGCTATTTCTACGTAAACAAATAAAACCCATAACATTAAGATTACCCAATGATCAAGCAATCGAAAAAACAATTTTTCAGCAGACTCCCACTACTCTTTTTGGTGGCGCTCTGCCTAGGCCTAAAATCTAACGCCCAACAACCTATAAAAGTCATTATTTTGGCCGGACAATCCAACATGCAAGGTCATGGAGAAATGGAAAAGGGGGAGAAAGGCAACCTAAGATGGGTAATAAACAATGACAAAGAAGGTGCCTACCAGCACTTGGTAGACGAAAATGGTGAATGGTCCCAACGTGATGATGTGTTTATCCATACTTGGGATAAATTCAACACCATTAAAACAGGAAAGTTAAGTGCGGGATACGGCGCTTTTGATACCACCATTGGTCCGGAGCTAGGCTTTGGCCATGTTGTGGGAGACCATTATGACAACAAGGTACTCCTTATTAAAACGTCTTGGGGCGGTAAAAGCCTGGCCGTTGATTTTCGCCCACCCTCAGCGGGAGGCGACTCGGGATACAAACGCATACCTGCCCAACCCAAGGATACCGGATACTATTATGTACAAATGCTTTCCACTATCCATAAGGTTTTGGACAATTTGCACCAATATGTGCCCAATTACCAAGGAGAAGGTTATGAGCTGGCTGGCTTTGGATGGCATCAGGGATGGAACGACCGTGTTACCAAAACTGCCAACAAATACTATGAACAAAATCTAGTGCACCTTATAAAGGATATCCGAAAAGATTTGGGCACTCCCAACCTGCCATTTGTAATTGCCACAACAGGAATGAAAGGATGGGAAGACAAGGACCCTAGGGCACTTTCCCTTATGAAGGCACAATTGGCAATGCCTTCTTATCCAGAATTTAAGGATAATGTATCTGTAGTAGACACAAGGGATTTCTATATACCCTCTGAAGATTCTCCTTCAAAACAGTTCTATCACTGGAACAGAAACGCAGCGTCTTACCTTAAAATAGGCGAAGCATTGGGGAAGGCCATGATAGCCTTAAAGGAGAAACAAGCTGCTAAAAACATACATCAAGAAATTAGAAAAGTTACCAGTTATGACAGTAAGTACCTAACCCCTACTCCTCCTATGGGTTGGAACAGCTGGAATGCCTTTGAAAAGGACATTGACGAAAACAAGATAAAGGAAATTGCAGACATCATGGTTAGTTCCGGAATGCGCGAGGCAGGTTACAAATACCTTGTCCTGGACGATGCTTGGATGGCTTCGGAAAGGAATGAAAAGGGGCAATTGGTAGCCGATTCCATTAAATTTCCAGGAGGAATGAAGGCCATTGGGGATTATATTCACAGCAAGGGACTTAAATATGGTATTTACGAGTGCAGGGGCGATAAGACCTGTCAGAACCTACCCGGAAGTTTTGAGCACGAACAAACAGATATGAATTCCTTTGCGGAATGGGGCGTAGACTATATTAAATTGGACGCCTGTTTCGCCAGGAAAAATGGCAGGTTATCCTCTGAGGATTTTGATGTTTACCATCAAGCTATCCTACAAACTGGAAGGCCTATGATTCTTAGCATATCAGACTTCGGTAGTGGCGCCTGGGCCTGGGGCGGTAAAAATTATGGTCAACTATGGCGTACTTCCATGGATATCTATCCAAGAATACAATCTGTTTATCGCTGTGCGGAAACCTCCGGTGGCAATGGAGCCATCCACCCCGCCTTCAAGGGGTTGTGGCAATTTGCCGGACCAGATAGTTGGAACGATCCGGACATGTTACAAGTAGGCAACCTTAAAAGTACTGTGGAAGACAAGGTTCATTTTAGCCTATGGAGTATTTTGGCCGCCCCCATCATGGCAGGTAATGATCTTCGTTCCATGTCCAAGGAAGTTAAAGACATTCTATTGGCAACAGAGGTTATCGCCGTTAATCAAGATCCTAGGGCCCACCAAGGGTACAAAGTATATGATAAGGATAGCCTTGAAATATATAACAAGCCACTATCAGATGGAACAACGGCCGTATTGATGCTCAATAAAGGCCAAAAGAAATCGGATTTAACCGTGCTTTGGGAACAAATTGGATTAAGCGGTCCACAAAACGTAAGGGACCTTTGGTTAGAAAAAGACCTTGGTACTTTTACCGGTTCTTTTACAGCAAAGAATTTAGGAAAACACGAACACCTATTGCTTAAAATAGGTACTGTTGGAAGTACTATTGTGCCAGGCCCAACCCCTGTACCGGAGGAAAAATATACGGTGACCCAAGAAGGAACCACTTACCTCAGTGATATTTACTATATGCTTAAAAAAGGAAATGCTCCGGTAGAAGACAAAACCTATCAAGGCAAACCTATCAAAATAAGCGGTAAAAAATACAGCAAGGGTCTGGGGGTCAAAAGTAATTCGGAAGTGATGTACAGACTGAATGGAAAGGCCGACCGTTTTCAGGCAGTAGTGTCATTGGACAAAGGTTCGCAAAAGGGAGAGTCGGGCAGATTTCAGGTTATGGTTGAAGAAAAATTTGGAGGAAGAGTACTTTTTGATAGCGGCCAAATTAAAAAAGGAAAAATTAAAATTGATATAGATGTTAGTGGCCTAGACTTTATACTACTGGACTTTTCCGGAAAAAAAGTATTTGGCAAATGGGGTGATGCCAAAGTGATATCCAAATAGATGGTTTTGCTATTCGGCACCCCATCATCATACCCTAGTAAAATAACAAGGCAAGAGGTATAAATTTATAGAAAACATTCAATGAAAAAGAACAAATCCACCATAAAAATGAATAATCTGCGCTACAACTTAATTTTAATGGTATCTATTGTGGTCATCTGCCATATAGCTCTTTTTGGCTACTACAATTCCACTAGTACAACTGCTAGAAAAAGTACCGATTTGGCCCTCAATAGTTTCTCTGATAATGAAATATTAGAGGAGTTACAGGGCAATGACTTTTTAGATGCCAACGCCCAGGACTTTGACGATGCCTATTGGATTACGGACAGCCGCCAATTACCAAAAAAAGATTCCCTTTTTTATCTTAACCACCCAGCTCCTATTTTTAGAAAGGAGTTTAAGGCTAAGAACAAACTAAAAAAGGCAACGCTCTATATTACCTCGGCCGGTTATTATAAAGGAAGCATAAATGGTGAGCCTATTGGCAAAAATATTCTGGATCCTGCTTGGACAGATTATAGCAAGAGAACGTATTATACGGAATACGATATTACGTCACAGGTAAAGAAAGGTGATAATAGCCTTGGTGTAAGTTTGGGCAATGGTTTCTACAATCCGCTACCATTACGGAAATGGGGTAGAAGAAATTTAAGGACCGACCTTAGTGTTGGCAAACCCACTTTTATTGCCAAACTGGTTTTGCACTACCAGAACGGTGACACCCAAAGTGTTGTAACGGACAATTCCTGGAAGTATACCTATGGCCCTATCATTAAAAACAGTGTATATCTGGGAACAGTATATGATGCCAGGCAAGAAATAAACGGCTGGCAAAAAGCAGGATTTACTGATTCCTCCTGGACTCCGGCTATTATTGGCAAGGGACCTGGCGGAACCTTGCAAAAGGCATTTTTCCCACCGGTACAAGTTACCAAGACCATAACACCTGTTTCCGTTAACACCCTGGAAAACGATGTTCATATAGTTGATATGGGTGTTAATTTCACGGGAACTTATAGGATTAAACTCTCTGGTAAAATAGGGGACACTGTAAAATTTAGGTTTGGGGAGCGTATTTATGATGATGGCAGCTTAAACCCTATGACCACGGTTATAGGCCAGATCAAAAGAAAGGGAGTAGGCGGACCCGGTGCCCCTGAAATAGCATGGCAAACAGACAGTTATGTTATAGGCAAAAATGGCTCAGCATGGTTTGAACCAGAATTCACCTATCATGTTTATAGATATATGGAAATTAAAGGTCTAAAAAAGGCGCCTAAAGTTTCTGATATACAAGGCCTATTTCTGCATACCAATGTTGGGGATGCCGGTGATTTTAGCAGTTCTTCGGACCTACTCAATAAGATTCAAGAGATTAGCGAAAGAAGCTTTTTATCCAATTTGGTAAGTGTTCAATCTGATTGTGCGGCCAGGGAAAAATTTGGTTACGGAGGCGATTTAAATGCCACCAGCGAATCCTATATCAACAACTACGATATGCGCGGCATTTACCGTAAAACGGTCTACGATTGGATAGATGCCATGAAGGATTCCTCTTTTGTGGACACCGCCCCTTTTGCTGGCGTTCAATACTGTGGCATTAGCTGGGAATCTGCCTATCTTACCACTCAATATTATCTATATCTCTATTATAATGATACTGATTTTGTCAAGGAACTTTATGAGGAGAATAAAAAATGGATGGAAAAAGTAGCCACCATACACCCAGAGGGAATGGTAAACAAGGGGTTAAGCGACCACGAATCCTTAGAACCCGTTCCAGTACAGCTTACGGGTACTGCCCATTACCTTCAGTGTGCTGAAATTATGGAAACATTCGCCAAAGAAATGGGCGACAAAGTCAACGAAAACAAATACCATAATCTGGCCGAAAAACTTCGCGGGCTCATAAAAGCGAAATTCTGGGATAAACCGGTGACGAATAAAATAAACAGGCAAACCCTATTTTCTACCTTACTCTACCACAATATTATACCTAAAAACCAATTGGAAGCCGCCAAGGACTCCCTACAAAAAGCCCTGAAAAATGGCCCTAACGGCCACCTGAATACAGGGATTTTTGGAACCAAATACGCTTTGGAGACCATTTCCAAACACCTATCGCCGGAAACGGCCTTCCAGGTGGTAAACAGCAGGGAATTTCCTGGTTGGGGCTTTATGGTAGACAACGGGGCAACGACCATTTGGGAAACTTGGAAAGAAAGTGATGGAACTTTCTCCAACAACCATCCCATGTTCGGCTCTGTATCAGAATGGTTCTACAGGTGGTTAGGAGGAATACAACCGGACCCTGAGCATCCTGGTTTCAAAAAATTCATCCTATCGCCTACTACCCCAGAGGGGCTAGATTATGTAAATACCAAATACAACTCCCCTTTTGGAACTATTGTTTCCAATTGGAAGAAAACGGCTGCAAACACCTATGAATATTACGTTGTAGTTCCTAAAGGAAGCTCCGCCAAGCTTAGCTTATCCATAGATAACTCGCAACACTTAGAGGTTTATAAGGATAAAAAGGCATTGGCGTCCATTCCCGACACAGCGCTAAAAACAGGAAATTTTGAACTTAAAGAAGGTAGTTATACGTTAACTGTTTCACCTAAATAATAAATAAAACACCCTATGAAATCGATCCCATTAATCCACAAGACCTCCATTGGCGTCGGGATATTTTTAATATCACTTTGGAACATTCAGGCTCAAAATAAGCTTACTGCAGGTGCAGACGAACGCACCCCCTCCAAGGCCCAATATTTTAGTTGGATCAACAACACCAATGAAGGTCCTACCGCAGAGCATACAAAGATCAACTTGGAATTTTTTGCCTGGCTAAAGAGCCAATATGGTATGCAATTGGATATTTATGCAATGGATGCGGGGGCCATAGATGGTAAAAATTTCTATGGCAGCATTTATTCCGATAGATTTAAAAAGCAATTCCCTCAAGGTTTCGATCCCATTTACGAACAGGCAAAAGCCCAAGATATTCGTTTAGGGGTCTGGGGCGGACCAGATGGGTTTGGAGATACGCCAGAGGAAGAAAAGGCCCGAATAGACCAAATGGTGAAATTGTGCAAGGATTATGATTTTGCTCTTTTTAAGTTTGATGCCGTCTGTGGCCCCTTACGCCCAGAAAAAGAAGATGCCTTTATTAAGTTAATGCAACAGGCTCGCGAACACAGCCCAGACCTAATCCTATTAAACCACCGCCTAGGACTGGATAAGGCCAAACCTTATGCCACTACTTTTCTATGGGGAGGCAATGAAACCTATATAGATGTTCATATGGCCAATTCCATGACAGCGCCACATAATAGAGCACAGGCTATGTCTAGAGGCCTTGTTCCCAATTTACAACGACTAACGGAAGACCATGGTGTTTGTATTTCATCATGTTTGGATTATTGGGAAGACGATTTAATATTACAATCCTTTAATAGAAGTTTAATTCTCTCACCAGAAATTTATGGAAATCCATGGCTTTTGAATGACGTTGAATTTTCTAAATTGGCCCATATCTACAACCTTCATAAAAAATACAGGGATATTCTAGTTGATGGAAAAATCCTTGGTGACTCCTATGGTCCCAATGCCGTTTCTAGGGGAGATGGAAAAACTCAAATGTTAAGCCTTAGAAATTTAAATTGGGAATCGGCAACCTATTCCATAACACTAAACGAAGAGATAGGTCTTGAGGCCGAAGGGGATATAACCCTTCTTCAATTACATCCTACCGAAAAATTGATAGGTACCTTTTCAAAAGGCGAAACCATTCCCGTTGAAGTGCTCCCTTTTAGAGCGGCCTTGCTCTTGGCTACCACAGAAGAATACAAGGACCCCATTATCACGGGGGCCGACTTTACAACGATAAGAAATATATCTGATGCTCCTATTGAAATAGAAGTATTGGGAATGCCCGGAACCACAACCAACATTGGACTATTAAAACAAGACCAATATACTTCCGCTGCAATTAACGGTAAAAATGCAAATCGCTTGCTGAAAGGAAAAAAACTAAAAATCAATTTTCCTGGAGAAAAATTAAAACAAAACTTTCATCGCCAGCTAAATCCGTTTACAGAGATTACTATTCCGGAAGATGTTGAATCGCTGTACGAAGCCACCGTTTTTGCTGCGGACAACAATGCCCTGGAAGTGAGATCCTTGCAGCGATCTGGAGAAACCAATATCCCAGAGGTAAAAGCAGCCCGTGATGCATTTTTTAATCAAGAGGCTTTTGTAAATAGAGGGGTTTGGGACAAGAATCTATTTGATGGCAATTTGGAAACCGGATTTTGGCCACAAAAGAAATATCGATTGGACACCCGTATTGAGGGAGGCACTTTACGATTGGATTTAGGAGAAATCACCTATTTGGACAAACTTATAATCACTGTCCCCAATGAATTTGCCCTACAGCCATTACTTGTTGGGGAAGGCAATTTTGTTGAAATCTCTACGGATTTGATACACTGGGAAGAGCTCACTTACTTGGCTGGGAAGCAATCCGAAGTGAACATAGGAAAAAAGGTTCGTTATCTTAGATTTAAAACTTTCCCACAGCAAATAGTAGAAATTGAAGGCTTGGCCAACGGACAAAAATTGGATAGAAGCTTATGGAGGGCCTCCAACCTATTTGCCCATCCAAAAATGAAAAAAGCGCAAAAAGTATGGAATTCCAAAATAGTTTTGGATGAGATTGCCGAAGGCAGTTACCTCTCCGTGGCCCTGAATGGAAAACATGGTATTGAAGGTGCCTATGTTGCTGCCAAGATAGGTGATAAATATATAGGATCCCCGGACAGAGCTTCATCTTATCCTGCCAATAACTGGGAATTTATGACCGCCAGACGGGACAAGAATTATACCTATTTTATTCCATTGGACAAGAGCATGATAGGAAAAGAAATAGAAGTTTTTGTAATGGGTTATGATAAGGACAACCTAAATTTTGATCCGGAATTGTATATCACGGCCTACCCCCATCCTTGGAAAAAAATAAAACTTACGCTAAATAAAAAGTAGCACCCTACCTATGTTCAAAAAAACAGCCATATACCATACACTGATCCTTTGTCTTCTGAGTTGGCCCCAACTGCTCAAAGCCGAAGTAAAACTGCCAGCCATTTTTGCTGATAATATGGTACTACAACAACAAACGGATGCCGCTATATGGGGAACGGCTTTGGCCAATAAGACCGTAGAGGTGACCACCTCTTGGGACAACAGAACCTATTCTACCCAAACCGACCGTACTGGAAAGTGGAAATTAAAGGTGCATACCCCCATTGCCGGAGGTCCCTATGATATCACTATAACCGATGGTACCCCCTTTACGCTCTCTGATGTCCTAATTGGGGAAGTATGGGTCTGCTCTGGTCAATCCAACATGGCCATGACCTTTAAAGGTTTCAT
>JBFHGV010000095.1:0-8234 GCA_041582955.1 Arenibacter sp. | reverse complement strand
TTTTATGTACTTGTATTATTTTATAGTTGGTGGATAAAATTACGAAATTCTCGTCATCGATCCTGTAATCCTTATTGTTTTTTATTAATTCTGCATACCCTAGGGCAAAATCCTTGGATCTAAACCCATGAACCACTACAAACTGATCCTCAAGATTATAGATGTCCTTGGACACTTTATTATTATACCTAAGTTCCTTTATGGATTTCTCCAAAAGCTCCTTTAGTCTAAGCGCCTTCTTGTTGTCCCTTATCTTTAAGGGGAATACCACCTTCCAATTTCCTGCCCCCTGCACGCCGGTCTCCGAAGAAAAGGATTTAGATTCCAATTTTGGCAATTGTTCGGCCACCATGGACTGTGCTTTTTTTCCTTCCGGGTGGTTGGGGTAGTTAAGGGCCACATAGTTTAAGGCTTCCTTAAAATCCTCAAAGCCCTGCAACCTACCAATGGCATTGGCCTTTAGCATTTCAAATTTTGGCACAATGGGATCGCCGGTGTACTTATTTATTTGTTCCTCTGCCCCGGTAATTACCGCTAAAAATTCCTGGTTTTGAAACATTTTATACAAGCGTACATATTTGGCATCCGGACTGTCTGCACTTCCCGTTAATATGGCCTGTGGGTTGAGTAGAATTTCGGCATACCTGGACTCTGGATGATTTTTAATGATATCATACTTCATTTCCGTGGCCAACGGACTCTGTGTTTCCTCGTATATCTTATAGAGATTGTATTTTGAAGGAATAACCAATCGCTCTTCGGGGTCCGACTGCAGAACATTCTCCAATTTGGCACTGGCCAGCAGGTTCTCCTTAAATTTTTCTTTATAAATTAAGCCTAACTGATAATTGGCAAAATTTCGCTCTTTCCTTAGGCTATCTATTAGCTTGGCATCGGTAGGTATTTGATTGAGATAAAAATCGAGGCTGAATTTTTGGTCCTCCCCTGCCGCCAAGCCATTTTGCACGTTGGACTCAGCTACAATGTTCTCGGGAGCATCCAGATTTTGAGCCTTGTTCTTATTGGACCAGCGCCAATCATCCTCCAAGTTTCGTTTGCCCCACCTGGTCCTAAAATCATTTTTACCATAACCCAAGGTAGTAATGTTATAAAAATAAAATTTTCCCTTATTCTCCTTACCCCCTTTTGTTTTGCCAAATGCCGCAAAACCGGCATTGGCCATGCCTTCCTCCCTCTTTTTCTCTTTTTCCGCCTGAGATTTTAATTGGGCTATATGTTCCTCAAAGTACTTAATCCTATCATCAATAGAAAATTCATACAAGCGTATGACACTATCGGTATACTGTGCCACTTCCTCATACTTAATAACATCTTCCAAGTTGTCCAATTTCTTTTTTATCGCCCGAAACTTTTTGCTGTTTTCCTTTAAATTGGGCAATACACTATCATAGTAAGCGCCAGAAATCTTATAGTTGTTCCTATCAAAATTATAAATCGCCAGATTTTCGTAATTCAGTGCATTTAATTGCGGCATGTTCACGGTGGCCCTGAGGGATTTGTTATAGTACGCCACTGCAAGACTATCATTTTGGCTCTCCCGGTGAAATTCGGCCAATTGGCGGTAAATTTTATCCAAAAAAGGCCTGTTCTCCCTATCTTCCTCCAAATCTACCAGATACTCGTACACTTCTTCCCTATTGGCGTTGGTAAGTTCTGTATTCTGAATTTTCTGCAAATGTGCATTTATCATATACACTCTAGGCGATTTCCTATTTAAGGCAATCACTTTATCAAAGGCGTAATTGGCACTATCCTTATAACCCAATTGATGGTACAATTGACCGATGATGTAATAATACCTTCCCTTTTCAGGGTTTTTCTTGGTATAGGCCGAGGCAATTTTTAACTGCTGTATGGCGGTATCGGCTATTTTTAGATTTATATAGGCCTGCCCCATCATAGAGCGGGCATCGGCATACTCCTGATCGCTTAAATACTCTTGTTTTAACAAACGCTTTAGGTTCTTTAGGGCCAGCTCCTCGTTTTCCAAACGAATATTTACTTTTTCCCTCCATATAGTAGCCTCGTTCAGCTTATCGCTCTGTGTATATTTATGAAGTATGTAATTAAAGGACTCTAGTGCCGGAATGTAGCGTTGATCAAAATACCTGGCCTTTCCCAATAACAAAAAAGCTTCATCGGTCTGGGGATTTCTCTCCTCATCCTTAATATCCATACTATGTTTTTGTATGGCTTTGGTTGCCTTTTCCTCCGCTATAAGGAAATTGGGGTTGTTGTCCTCGGAATCAAGCTTAATATCATGGGTTACCTCCAGGCGCTCTACGGGCAAAATATCCCAATAATTGTCCTGGTAAACAGCATTGAGTCCTTCACGTCCTTCCTCAAAGGCAATATTGCCATTGTACAAGGTGTTAAACTTGGTGTTTAGGGCGTGCCAGTTACGATTTAACATGGCGTCTTTCTTCGTGGAACAGGCATTAAAGACCAACCCTCCAAAAGCAAAAGTAAAAATAAGTGTATTGCGAAGCTTCAAAATTCTATGTATTCGTACGTAACCTTAACTTAAAATCTGACCGATTATTATGTTGTTGGTCTATAAAAACAGGAATATTTTTGGTTAGTACTATTCAATTCCCAGCCATGGAAATACGATGGGGTATCGCAGCAATGCAAATGTCTACTTCCCATTCCCTGTCTAAACATAGACGCCAACAGTCCCTAAAGTGGGCTTTTTAATATTTCATGATCTGTAATGACCTTCGCGGGCCTCACCTATTTATCCCCCGAAAAAAACCTCCAATTCTTTTAAGGTCCGGGTAGAGGTTTGGATGTCCTTGACCACCTCCCCTTTATGGAGGACCACAATCCGATCACAAACCTCTGTAACGTGACTTAAGTCATGACTAGACACCAAAACGGTTACCTCCTTTTTGGCAACGAGCTCTTTTATAATGGCTTTTAACCTTATCTGGGTCGTGGGATCCAGGTTGGCAAAGGGCTCATCCAAAATTATAACCTCCGGATCGCCGATAAAGGTAGCTACAATACCTACTTTTTTTTGATTTCCCTTGGACAAGTCCCTGAGATACTTTTTCTGACCTAGGATCTCGCCATGAAAGAAATCCTTGAATCTTGATAACAATTGATCCACATCGGCCTTGTTCCTACCCCTTAATTCCCCGATAAAATAGAAGTATTCTTCTGCCGTTAAATACCCTATTAAAAAAGATTCATCAATAAAGGCAGCCGTAAAGGGTTTCCAGGCCTCACTGAGATCTACCTGCACCCCATTGTTGTTTATATATCCGGAACTGGGTTGTATAAGATCCAGCATTAAACTAAAAAAAGTGGTCTTCCCGGCGCCATTATTACCTACCAAACCAAAACTCTGTCCTTTGGGGATCTCTAGATTTTGGATATTCAAAACCGCTACAGAATTGTATACTTTGGTTAAATTTTGAGCTGTAATCATAGACATTTTTCTTGTTATACCTTTTGCTTGTAAGCGGCCAAGGTCTTGTATTTTTCTTTTTTATAGATTTCCTCTATCAAGCTAAAAACCTTGTTTTTAAAGGCGAAACCCAAAACCCCGGCCAGGGCAACAAAAAGATAGCCTGCGCTTGGACCAATCCAATAATGCCCTAGGGCATAAAAGCCAAGGGGCAAAATTAGTTTTGGCAAGGTCAGCATCAATGTTTTGGCATTAAAGGCCTGCTTATCCCCAAAAGCCTTTTTATTGGAACTAAGGTCTATTGGTGTTTTAATATACGCCCCGCCCCAAAGTACCAAATAGGAATTTACTCCAATATTATATATAGCCCCCACAAGGACTGCCATATAGGTATCCCATCCAAAGTAGATATAGAAGGAGGCCAAAATAGTGCTTACCAATGTTGCGATAACCATCAAATACCATTTAGAGGCCAAATACTCCTTATACTGTATGTTCTGACTCATCATTAAGGGGTAATATGAACTGTCCCAACTGGGTACAAACTGACCAAAACTGAACAAGAATCCCCCAGATATAAAAATGCCGGCAAAAATTTTCCATACGGGTCCCTCATAGGCTTCAATCCCCCCAGCAAAAAAAAACAGACCGTAAAAAATAAAGAAACAGCTCATAATAACGGCCGTTTTAGATCTCTTGTTTCTCTTTATGAGCTTTATATCGTTCTTTAGAAAAGTTCCCAAAATACCAACACGGTTCAGCCACCTATAATCCTCGGTTTTGGCCACCAAGGCCTTTCCTGCCAGACCTGCATCCAAATACATATGATTTTTAAAATAGATGAATGAGTAGGTAATAAGGACCAATAACAGCCCCCAAACCAATAAAGCCATCCACGGCAGTCCATAAAGTGAATTAAAAAATGGGGCTGTAATCACCGTTATGTCATAAAAACCAAAATATTGACAAATGCCCAATACGGAAAACAAGCCAATAAGCACATAAAAAAGGCTGTCCCTGTTATTGACCAGTATATTTATAAAATTATTGCAAAACAACAAGGCCATCATCCCCAAGTGCCATCCTATTACCCCAATAGGAGCATAACCGTTGATAACCAACACTATGGAAAAAGGAACAAAAAAAAAGGCGTGGGACCAATTAAAGAATGAGACCATGGTCTTCCCTAAGGAATACCCTACCACCAAATTCTTTTTTATGGGCAAATACAACAAAGGCCTAATATTGGTAACCGGCATCTTTTGTAACATATACCTCAGGTACAGGTCTATAACTACATAATAGACCAGAAACCTATTCACCACCTGCAGTGGGTTGCCCCAATTATTTTGCTCAATAAAATAATAAGCCCCTATTCCCAGCCCAAAAAACACCAGCATAAAATAGATAGCCCCAAAAATCATTGCGATTTTAATGGCCATATTGGCTTTAAAAGAGGCCGATCTAAAAAAAGACCTCCATTCCAGTCTAAGAAAGTGCTTTAGCATGACATGTATTGCTCAACCCCAGCCCCTGTGAAACAAGTATCTTAAAACAGGGCTGGGAAAAATCCTATTGGTGAGTGTCTAAATTAAAGTATTTGTTACAAACCATCCGTATTTTTTTAATTTCCCGTTTTAAATCGTCCGAGCTTTCCTTAATTTTGCACGAAATATTTAATATGGCCAATTTTTATCCACTTACCGTTCAAAAGATTAAAGCACTTACCCCCAATTCTGTAGCGATTACCTTTGCTATTCCCAAGGACTTGATTCAGACTTTTAATTTTATTGCGGGTCAATACATCACCATTAAAAAAGAAATCAAGGGAAAAGAACTCAGAAGAGCCTACTCTATTAGCTCTACCCCTACCTGTGATGGAATTACCATAGGTGTAAAAAAAGTAGATAGAGGGGGATTTTCAGATTTCGCCCACAGCAAACTTAAGGTAGGGGATATATTGGAAGTAATGCCACCGGAGGGCAGGTTTGTATACAAACCCTCTCCCAATACAAAGAACATCGTAGCCTTTGCTGCCGGTAGCGGTATTACCCCTATCATGAGTATTGCCAAGACAGTATTGGAATCCAATTCCAAGAATAATTTTGTATTGGTCTATGGAAATAAATCCTACAAGGAAACCATGTTCTATACAGATTTGGTGAAACTTCAGCTGGAGTACACCAATAGGTTCCATATTTATTTTATTTTGAGTCAGACCCAGGAAGACGAATCCATTTTTGGTCGTATAGAGGCTTCTACCGTAAATTTCGTACTTAATAACAAGCACAAAAATTTAGATTTCAACGACTATTACTTGTGTGGCCCCGAGGCTATGATCCAATTGGTTACAAACAACCTCAAGGAGAAGGGGGTCACGGAAGATAAAATTCATTTTGAACTGTTCACCTCAACCGAAATCAAGGACGAACTACCAGAAAAGCTGGATGGAAAAACAGCACTTAAGGTCATTGTGGATGATGAGGAATTCACCCTTTCCATGGATAAGAGCAGCTTGGTCCTCGATGCCGTTTTAAAGGAGAATATAGACGCCCCCTATTCCTGCCAAGGAGGTGTATGTAGTAGCTGTATTGCACGTGTCAAGGAAGGTCAGGCCGACATGGTCAAAAACCAGATCCTTACCGATGGGGAAATAGCCGAAGGGTTAATCTTAACCTGTCAGGCCCACCCAACCACACCTACGCTAACGGTAGATTATGACGATGTGTAAACCGTTCCAAGTACCTTAAAGCACCTTTGATATAGTAAGCCCCATAGTCCGACAAGATTATGGGGCTTATCCTTTTTAAAAGAAATGGCTTTGGAAAAACAATTTAGCACCTAACTATTATGTCGACCCAAACCTTTGTTCAATTACCCTTACCGCATGTTCATAACCTATATTATAAGCCTTTTCAATCCCCTTCTTATCCAATATCCCAATGAGTTCCAAGGCTTGGGGTTCAAAGACAAGGTCGCACTGGTGCACTTTGTTCCTATTTATAGCATAAATCATCAAGGAAGTGGTTCTATTTGCCAGCTGTAGGGAGGATTTTATACCCTCTTTGGGCAATTCCTTAATGACCGATACATTGCTCCCGATAACGTAATCGCTTTCCTTGGACACATGCTCATAAGGAAAATTATTCATGATACCCCCATCGGCATACAAACTTCCCTTTATGTCTACCGGACTAAAAACAGGAGGCAAAGCCGCAGAGGCCAAAAGTGGTTTTATAAGCTCCCCTTGGCTAAAAGCCTTTTCATCCCCTTTTTGTAGATCGGTGGCCACTACGCATAATTTGCGCTGCAAAGCCTCAAAAGTGTTTTCTGGAAAATACTTCACAAAAAGATCAAAATATCTTTCCGTATCCAAGAGGCCTGGTTTTAGAATGGTCATAAAATGATAGCGGAACAGTGGAGTTTCCTTAAAAAATTGCAACATTTCCGCAACCGAATTGCCATTGGCGTATAAGGCCCCGATCAAGGCTCCTACACTTGTCCCCGATACGATATTGGCACTTATCCCAAATTCATTGAGCGCCTGTATTAAACCAATGTGGGCCATTCCCTTCACCCCACCTCCTGACAGAACCAGTCCTACCGATTTGGATTTTATTTCCGATAAATTCATTACAAATAGTGTTTGTCAGTTTTACTGGGCCATCCAAGGGCAACCGTTGCTTATTAGGGCTAAATTTAACCATTATGGGCTTAGATCAAAGTCATTTTAACAACCAAATAGAGAATTGAATACCAACCAGCTGGTCGGTTTGCAAACGCAATTCCAGAAATGGATAGTTTTTACAGGCTTGTCATCGACAGGATAAGTCATAAATCGATAAAATACCTTGGTACAGCTGTTTAAAGCACCCCAAAACCAACCCAATGGTATGTAAGGGTCCTTTTAGCCCAACGGGCAGCTCTAAAATACTTTAACACCTACCAAACAAGGCACAGAAGTATTAAAGGCTGGCAGCAACAACAAATTACCACAAATAGTGGTACCATGAAATAACCAACATTTCAAGACCCACACCGGGCCTAAATACGGTGGAACAATATTAGCCCTGCAGTAAAAACACAAGAAATATAGCGGGTACAAAATAGATAGCAATGGTCCTTGCCCCATCGTAGTCTTTTGCCATACGCTGCCCAAAAAGCAACATCAACAAGGCTAAACAGGCGACTATGGCCCCAGTTAATGCCGTACCGGATTCCCCTTGAAAACAAAGTAAGTACCAGCCTATGGCACAAAGAATTCCGGCCACCAATTCCGTTACCAAAACGGTCCCAAGTAGCAGGGGCACCATATTCTTCAGTGGGGTTTCGGCAAAATGTCCCTTTAGCCAAGATAGGTTCCCTTTCCAGTCAGCCAATTTATCATAGGCACTCTGGAGAAAAGTAATAATCAGGAAAAGAAGTAAAAGCAATTCTGTGGAATAGGTATAAAAATTGGTCATGGAATAAAAGTTTTTACTAAATAAATTATTAGGCAGCTTTCTTATGCAGCAAGCGAGTGAGTTTTATGGACAGATCCATCAAAATTAATTTGGAATTGCCGTTCCGCTCAATGTGATATATGGCGTCTTCCAACTCACTTACAATGTTCAGAATATTGTTTTCATGCACAAAGGGGGCGAATTTTTCCAACTGAAATCCCTCTACATGGATCCTCATAAATGCCAGTTCCTGGGTATTATAATTGATCATCAGTGCCTGACGCATGACGGACATACAGTAATTCAGGAATTTTTTCTGGGTTTCCCTGCCCGTCTTGGCCACTACCTCGCTCCAGGCT
>JBFHGV010000094.1:0-8300 GCA_041582955.1 Arenibacter sp. | reverse complement strand
TTTACCCGGAACCACCCTTATATGTTGGGCGCTACAGAAAAAAGTAACTGTCATGATCAAGACCATGACAGACAATTTGCAAGACGTACGGCTAACACACATTTCTAAAGCTATTATAATATGTATTATTCAATGAGATAAGCCTTATTAAACATTCTGTTTGATGCACTATTTGCACTAATCTAATATTGGATATCCAAATCATTGGTTCTTACCTCCTTTAATTTTTCCCGTAACGTTCTTTTCATTGTTTCCACAACTTTGGCATAATGTGGATTATAAGCCAAATTATTGTACTGTTTAGCATCGTGTTCCATATCAAAAAGTTCCATTCCAGCCCCGGCATCCTCGTCATATTGAATATATGCCCATTTATGGTTACGAATTAAAAATGATTTCCCTCCTTGGGTTACTGAAAAAGCGTACTCCCTTACTTTAGCTGTTGGATTGTCCAAGGTGGTTACCAAACTTTTACCCTGCAGTGCATCTGAAGCCTTAAGTCCCGCCAATTCTGCCAAAGTGGGATATAAGTCTAGCAGTTCCGCGAATGAATTACAAACCGCTGGTGCCTTGCCCGGGACTTTTATGATTAAAGGAACCCTAACCGATTCCTCATGAAGGCTCACCTTCATCCAAAAACGATGCTCCCCCAAATGAAAACCATGGTCAGAAGTGAATACAACAATGGTATTTTCCTCCAACCCCTCTTCCTTTAGCGTCCTTAATATTTTTCCTACCTGGGCATCCATATAGGATACGGAAGCATAGTAAGCCGCTACCGCTTTTTTCTCTTGTTCCTCGGACATTTCCCCGTTTACACTGGTAACGTAGTTTATTCCTCTGGCAGGAATATCATCCCAGTCATTCTCTACCTTAGGAGGCAATACAACTTGTTGATGAGGATAAGGCTCAAAATATTCCTTGGGTGCCACAAATGGCACATGAGGCCTTACCAGTCCTACCGCTAAAAAGAAAGGCTTTTTTCTTTTCTGCTTAAGCAGTGCTATGGCCTTCTCCGCTGTTTTGCCGTCTGAGTGTACCAAATCGTCCCCATCAGCCTTTACAATGGTCATTACATTACCTCCTTTCCTAGGCTTGAGTCCGTATGGATTGTTTTGCACCAATTCTGCATCTCCCTCAGCAGTCCATTCCGGTCCTTGACTATTAAACCGTTCTGTCCAAGAGGCCTCATCATCCTTACCATTGGATCCTGTCTCAATGTCTATTGGCACTCCCATGTGGTAGATCTTACTTACCCTTGCCGTATAATAGCCATTGTCCTTAAACAATTCTGGCAGTGACTTTCTGGATGCGCCCACATTATCCCTGCCACTTACATATCCATAAGTACCTGTAGCACTGGGGTAATATCCAAAAAGCAAGGAAGCGCGCGAAGGTCCACAAACGGGATACTGTGAATAGGCTCTGGTATACTTGGTGCCTTCAGCCGCCAAGCGGTCTATATGAGGGGTGTTTGCTGCTTCATTTTCATAGGATGACACCGCAGTTGCGGTTAAATCATCGGCTATAATAAACAGAACATTAGGGTTTTTTAAGGTTTTTTTACGTTGTGCATTCCCATAAACAAAAGAGAGGCACAATAAACAGAAGATTATTTTTTTCATTTTAATGTAATTGATATGCTCTTTTAATACCCAGCTTACAGCAAGTAAAAAATATGATTGGAGCTAGGCTTAATTTGATAGTAATAGTAAGACTAGTTTTTAAATTATCAAAACATAAATTGTAAACTTACTGCATAAAAATGCCGTAGGCAATATACCTCAACTACACCCGTACTTCTATAAAAAGCCCATTATATATAAGAAATACCATGATTAAATTAGTAGATTTCACCAACCGTGCTATAGCTTTCCCTTGGATATTTTTAATTTTGATAGTGCTATATTCCGCCAAAAATCCGGGATAATAATATTTGCAGCAAGACTATGTTAAAATGCAAGGTCATTCCTGAAAAAATCTCCTATTTTTGCCCCATGCGCAGAAAGAAAAAAAGACAGGTTTTTGAAAACGTTGAAGTAGTAGATGCCGGAGCCAAAGGAAAGACTATTGGCAAGGCCCCGGATGGTAGGGTAATATTTTTGACCAACACCGTTCCTGGAGATATCGTAGACGTACAGACCACCAAAAAACGGAAAGCATATTTTGAAGGTGTAGCCACTAAATTCCATACTTATTCCAACAAAAGAACCACCCCAGTTTGTGAACATTTTGGAGTGTGCGGTGGCTGCAAATGGCAAGACATGGGATATGAGCATCAGCTGTTCTACAAGCAAAAGGAAGTAGAGAACAACCTCCGTAGAATTGGTCATCTTGAGTTACCGGAAACAACACCTATTTTAGGCTCCGACAAACAGTATTTCTATAGGAACAAGATGGAGTTCTCCTTTTCAGACAGTAGATGGCTAAGTTTGGAAGAAATCAATTCGGGCAAGGATATAGAAGACAAAAACGCCTTAGGTTTCCATATCCCAGGTATGTGGGACAAAATATTGGACATCAAAAAATGCCATTTACAGCAAGACCCATCCAATGCCATTAGGTTAGAAATTAGGGACTTTGCCATTAAAAATAAAATCACATTTTTTAATCCCCGCAATCAGTGGGGCATGTTGCGCACCGTGATGATCCGGACCTCTTCAACCGGTGAGATTATGGTCATGGTACAGTTCTATGAAGATCATTTGGAAAAGAGGGAACTCCTGATGAACCATCTGGCCAATACCTTCCCAGAAATAACGGCCTTGTTGTATGTGATCAATCAAAAACAAAACGACACCATATATGACCAAGAAATAATATGTTATTCTGGTAGAGATCATATTTTTGAGGAAATGGAAGGGCTTCAATTTAAGATTAATGCCAAATCATTTTATCAAACCAACTCGGACCAGGCCTATGAGCTTTATAAGATAACCCGTGATTTTGCAGAACTAACCGGAGAGGAACTGGTTTACGATCTATATACGGGCACGGGAACCATAGCTCAATTTGTGGCCAAAAAGGCGAAGAAAGTGGTTGGAATAGAAGCTGTTCCAGAAGCCATAGCTGATGCCAAGGCCAATGCCACTAGAAATAAGATAGATAATGTGGACTTCTATGTGGGGGATATGAAAAATGTATTCAACCCAGATTTTATAGCGAAACACGGGAGACCCGATCTTATAATTACAGACCCCCCTAGAGACGGTATGCATGCTGCTGTGGTACAACAAATATTAAATATATCCCCTGACAGAGTGGTCTACGTTAGTTGTAATAGTGCTACCCAGGCCAGAGATCTGGAACTTATGAAAGAAGACTACGAAATAACAAAGGTGCAGCCGGTAGACATGTTTCCGCAAACCCATCATGTTGAAAATGTTGTACTTTTGAAAAAACGGACCAGTTAGTGCTATCGCCCATGAAAAAAGTCAAAATCCTAAGCGTATTTGTACTAGCCCTAATAAGTGGTTTCTGGGCTTGCGAAAAAGACGATATTTGTATAGATGGGGATACCCCCCTTTTGGTGATACGATTTTATGATATCGATAATCCTACCGAACTAAAAACTGTCCCCTCATTGAGAATAATAGGAGTAGGACAGAACACCACTGTGACCACTGTAACGGACAGAAGCACTTTGGATTCCATTTCCATACCCTTAAGAGTTTCTGAAGATACTACCGGATTCTATTTCATTAAAAATTCTTCGGATGTTGAAGAAGACGATTCGGAAGGAAACACGGTTACCTTGGAAGGTGGGGATGTGGACACCTTATATTTTAATTATACCAGAAAGGACAAGTTTATTTCAAGGGCATGTGGTTATATTGCCAATTTTGAAAATTTGGAGAGTGACTTGGAAATGGAAACAGAAAATTGGATCAAGGAGATTGAAATCATTAGCCCATTGGTAGAAAATTCAACAGCAGCCCATGTTAAAATATTTCATTAGTAGTTTTATATGCTTTGGGTTCTTGCTAGGTTCATCACAGACCAAGCCCATAGACTTGCAACCAAAAGATACCGTAGCCCATACCGATCCCTACGGAATACGACTTGGAATAGACCTAAGCAGACCATTGCTTTCCTTTTTAAACGACGACTATACAGGTCTGGAATTGGTTGGGGACTACAGGTTAACCAACAGGCTTTATGTAGCGGCAGAACTAGGCAACGAAAAAAACACCAAGCAAGAGGATCTCTACAATTTTACAACTTCTGGAAGTTATCTAAAACTGGGGGTAGACTATAACACCTATGGTAATTGGTATGGCATGAACAACTCCATTCATGTAGGAGGAAGATATGCCTACAGTAGCTTCAGCCAGACCATGAACAACTATGACATCTATGACACCAATAGGTACTGGACCGATCCGGATTACCAAATTAACCCTGACGCCAATGCCGTAAATGGCTTTGCTCCCGGGTCCGATATAGCCCAAGAATTTAGCGGGCTGTCCGCAAGCTGGCTTGAAGCTGTGCTTGGGGTAAAGGCAGAGCTCTTTGCCAACATATATCTTGGAGCCAGTGTGCGAATTGGCTTCTTGGTCAGTAACAAGGAGTCGGATGACTTTCCAAATCTTTGGATTCCTGGGTTCAACAAGGTGACTGATGGCAGTAATTTTGGGGTTGGCTACAATTATTCTATCACCTATTTCCTGCCGCTATACAAAAAGGCAAAAAAGCTTGAAAACAAAAAAGAGGAAAAAAAAGAAGAGGAATTAAGCCCTGAATAATTTAAACTTCTCGAAAACCCTTTATAAAAACCCATTTCATAAGCAGTTTCTCCTTTCCAGAGGATTTAACAACAGCAAATTTTGGTGCCAATAAACTGGCCCCAAGAGCGGCTACAACGGCTAAAACAAGATGATGCAAGGAAAAAAGAAACCCCATTAATAGTCTAATGGCAACAAATAGAATGGCAAAACCTATAAAATTTAATATTACTGCCTTATATTTTCGTTTCATCCGTATTATTTAATATTTGTGGCGCAAGCCTTGCCCAAAACCTTTTATAAATTTCCTGAAAGGCCTTTATTCTTCTGTCTTGTTAAATTTCGCCTTTTTACTACCCTCGTACATAACATATTTGACCAATCTGGACTCCAAATGACTATTGTATACTTTTATTTTTCTTGATGGTCTTAACCCTACAAATTTTAAAGCTTGCAAGTTTGAGGTTATAAACCAGGCATCTGTACCTGGATAATTTCTTTTCAAGGTATTTCCAATATCGGTATAAAAATCTTCCATTTCAATATCCAAACGCTCCCCATAGGGCGGATTAAACACCATATGCAAATGATTTTCCGTGAACTTTTCCGTGTCGAAAAAATTTTTTCTTTCAATAGTGATATAGTCGGACAAGTTGGCATTGACCACATTTTCTTGCGCCTTTCTAACGGCCGAAGGGGCCTTGTCATACCCAACTATTTTATGATGGAATTCCCGTGTTTTGTTTAAACTGCTGTCCACTATCTTTTCAAATAGATCGGCATCAAAATCGTGCCATTTCTCAAAGGCAAATTCCTTTCTATTAATATTGGCCGGAATATTACATGCTATCATGGCCGCCTCTGTCAATAGGGTGCCACTACCACACATGGGATCCAAAAAATCGGATTGACCATCCCAACCGCTCAATAGCAAAAGACCTGCGGCCAACACCTCGTTAATAGGGGCTATATTGGTAGCGGTCCTATATCCTCTTTGATGCAAAGACCTTCCTGAGGAATCCAAAGCCACATTACATTGATCATTCTGTATGTGGATGTTGATTCTAACATCCGGAAATTTTATATCCACATCCGGTCTGCTACCATCCGTATCCCTAAATTTGTCCACAATAGCATCCTTGGTCTTTTGTGAAACATATAAAGAATGGGTGAAATTATCTGAATTAACAGTGGCGTCAATTGCAAAAGTGGTATCAACGGAAAGGTAGTTAAACCAATCCATGGCATAGATTTTCTTATAGAGGTCATCTTCATTTCTCACCCGAAACGAATGGATGGGTTTTACAATTTTTATGGCTGTCCGCAAACAAAGGTTTGCCTTATACATAAATCCGGTATCTCCTTCAAAAAACACGCTCCTCACCCCTTCTTTAACATTACCAGCTCCTAGGTTGCGCAGTTCCTTTGCCAAGATTTCTTCAAATCCAAACATGGTCTTGGCTACCATTTTAAAATTATTGTTCATGTCTAACTTTAAGATTACGGCAAAAATACGTTAATTTTGGCCCCAATTAAATAATATGGTGATTTTGTACAATACCATAATGAATCCCAAATGAAATATTTATTACCAGTTCTTGCGGTTTTGATAAGCTTTGTATTTGTGTACTTCACAAAACCAAAAAACAAAGAGGTATTTAAACTTCTATTGGCATTTAGTGGAGCCTTTCTCTTAGCACTTACCGTCTTTGAACTATTTCCCGAAGCGTATGGCCACGCAGCTCCCAAAACGGTAGGGGTTTTTATTATGCTGGGGATCCTGCTTCAGATTTTTCTAGAATTTTTCTCAAAGGGAGCAGAACATGGACATGTACATATTGATACCGAAAAATCCAGCTTCCCATGGATGCTGTTCATTAGCCTATGCCTACATTCCCTTTTAGAAGGGTTGCCCATAGAAGACCACGGAACCATTCTATACGTGATTTTAATCCATAAGGTGCCCATAGCCATTATTCTGAGTATCTTTTTAATTGGCTCAAAAATAAAGCTACAAAGTGCACTGTTTTTTATTGTGCTCTTTTCCCTTATGACGCCACTTGGCACCTATTTTGCCGCTAATTTTGAAATTTTCCGTAAATACTCCGTTTTCTTGAATGCCCTAGTAATAGGGGTTTTTCTGCATATTTCCACGGTTATCCTCTTTGAAAGTTCCGAAGCCCATAAATTTAACCTGCGCAAATTGGTAGTTATCATGTTGGGAATTGGCATAGCCTATTTGCTGTAGGGCATTGACAGGAAATACCTCAGAAAAAGGATGTTAAACACTAACTTTTAATGCTATTGTTCTATTTTTGTGAACCTTAGTTTAATTCACCTTACTATAGATTTTAATTTAACGCCAGTTAATGTTCAGCAAAGAAGAAGCGAAAAGATTACGCCAGGATTTCTGGATTTCTTTTGGAAAATCCTTTCCAAAAAAATGGATACTGTACAACACCCAGATAAAGGATTTTGCCTTTAAGTTTCATTTTGACAAAAAAAGGGCGATGGTATCCATCGATATGGAAAATCAAGATTTGGAAAAAAGGATGGAAATATGGGAAAAATTGCTTTCGCTTCAATCACTATTAAAGCAAGATTATTTGCCTAGCGCCGTTTTTGAGGATACGGTGTATCTAGATAGCGGTAAGGAAATATCAAGGATATCCGTAAGCAAAGAAAATGTATCCATCCATGACAAGAATACCTGGCAAGAAACCATGGTATTTTTAAGGAATAACATGGAACAACTGGAAAGTTTTTATAAGGAATACGAGGATATCATTAAGCCTTAGACCACATCGTAATAAATAAAAAACCAGTGACAACTAGCTCCGGCCAAAACAAATAAATGCCAAATAAGGTGATTATAGGGAATTTGTTTTAAGGCATAAAAAACGATCCCAATGGTATAAAAGGCGCCGCCCAAGAACAGAGAGTTAATTCCTATAGCAGATGTACTTGCCATTAGGTTGTCCATATCAAACACAATTAGCCAGCCCATCACCAAATATAAGAGTGTAGATAGTATCTCGAATCTTCCAGTAAAAAACAACTTTAATAGGGTGCCCAGCGCTGCAATGCCCCATACGGTATAAAATATTGTCCAACCGTTGGTATCCTTCAACATTATTAACGTAAGTGGTGTATAGGTCCCCGCAATTAAATAATATATACTAATATGGTCCAGAATGCGCAACTTCCTTTTTAAGTCCCCATCCCTAGTGCCGTGGTAGATAGTGGAAGCTGTAAATAATAGTAAGACAGTGATACTATAGACTACTACAGAAAACACGCTATACTCCAGGTGCATGTCAATGCTCAGGAACAATACCACAAAGCCAATAAGCCCTAGGAATACTCCCAGGGCATGAGACAGTGAATTTAGTCTTTCCTCATTAGATAACATTCCTTAAAATTAATGAAATGTCTCCAATTACTATATCAAAATAGTTGTTTCAACTTAAAAGCAGAATAAGCTCTTGCAACAAACAGTAGTTTAATTTACGATCAACTTGGCCCGCATTACAGAGGAGTGACCTGGGAAAGTACATACTATCCAATATTCACCAG
>JBFHGV010000093.1:0-8312 GCA_041582955.1 Arenibacter sp. | reverse complement strand
GAGTCTCTTTTTAATTTATTTATAGTATTCATAATTATTTTATTTTAAAGTTCTTTCATTAAAATATGAGTGGTTGTATCGTCTAAAGTACCTTTTGTAAATACCAGTGTGGTTTCGTTAATGGATACTATTTTTAAAGTAATTGTGTCTTCATATTCATTTAAAAATTGTATTTCGTTGGCGGTATTTAGGCTGTAATTTATTGAGGTCACAGGAGAAACATAGCAATCACCAATTAATTCGTAACCACCTACAACAAGACCAAAATCATCAATAACAAGTTGATATTCCAATTTTTGCGTATCTGTGAAATTGTAATACGATTGTGCTTCACAGGCAGATGCATCACCATTTGAGGTTACATTATAAAACCATTTGCCAATAAGTAGTTCTTGCGAACTTTCGGCCAGATGCGCGTCCTCCATTTCAGGATCGTCGTCTTTGTTGCAACTTAAAATGGTTGCTATTACCAAAAGCATCAGTCCTACTTTCCAAATGTTTTTTACTTCGATTCTAATTGTGGATATTGATTTCATAACTAGGGTTTTAGGGTTTTCTATTTATGTTTAATTCATGCTATAGTTTAACATTGACCTTTATTCTTCTTCTTTAATACTTCTAATCTCACCTGTTATAAAAGCCGAACCGGAGGCATTTGGCTGTAACCCTCCAAAGAGCCATAATTCCTCATTGTAGGACAGCGCCGCATGCTGAATAAGACCTTCGGTAGCAGGTAAGGGACCATCATATTCTGTCCAATCCTCCATATTTTCAGAGTACCAAAAATCAATGTGAGTCTCATCTAAAGGCCCGGTGACACCGCCAACTATCCATACCTTATTGTTATGAACCGTTGCCGTATGTGAATACCTAGGGCTAAAGATGTCGGTACTGGGCGTAACCAGATTCCATTCAATGCCATCGGTGCTTTTCCATATTTCATTGAATGAGCTGTCCAAATGTTTGCCACCAATGACATAAATAGCATTCTCAAACACAACGGCTTCAAAATCCTCCCTGTTGGAAAAGGCATTATCGGTTTCAATATTCCAATCTATACCATCACTGGATGACAATACAGTGACATGGTCATCAAGGCCATCCATGATCACGTAAAGTTTGTTGTTGAAGACCACAGTGCTGTGATAGGCAGGGGTAAGTAATGTGGGGCTAAGGGCGGTTACCATGGTCCAATTAACTCCATCGGTAGAAAAGTATATTTCCCCTAAAAAGGTACCCAAATCGTCTACACCACCAATGAGCCACATTTTGTCATCGTAAACTGTAAGCGTATGGCCCTTGCGTTCGCTAAACTTATCGTTTGTCACTGAAACCCAGTTTTTGCCGTTTTCACTGCTCCAGACATCGCTGGATAAATTGGGGGTCGAATAGGCGTTGATACCACCAACGGACCATACTTTACCATTGAACAAGACCATGGCATTGTCTGCAAAATCGCCCATTTGGTCTTGTTGGGTCTGAACGGTAAATGCCAGTGAGAGTGATTCGGCCGGAAGTTCACCATCTTTGGGAATGGATTCAACTTCTTTAGGTTCATTAGGGATGTCGCCAACGGAATCCTTATCACAGGATATTACGGAGATCAATACAAAAGCCAGGTATAAAATTTTAATTGTTTTCATGATTTTAGTTTTAAATATTTAACCCTTTATAGCTTAGGGAAGGAAAGGTTAACCTCAAGACGAATTTTTTTTGGTGTTTTGTTATCAACACTTAGATCTTGTTGTAAAGTAGCGGCATTCTTTGTAGTGCTAATACTACAAATGGAAGCTGTACGCGCTATTTAAGGGTTTTCATAGGCGTCTTTTTTTAAAAAATGTTAAATTAGCATAGCGCGGTGTTAACCTTATTTATCCCCATCCATAAAGTGAAAGAAGCAAAAACCGAAATTACGCTCGATGACCTAAGAAAAGGCTCTGATAAGGCGTTGCAACAGGTTTACGAAGAGAACCGTGACAAATTCTTAAATTTTGCACGGAGGTACCATTTGTCGGATGAGGAAAATATAGATGTTTATCAAGATGCCTATATTATTTTCTATGACAATGTGATGAGTGGAAAGGTCGAAAGCTTTAGCAGTAGTATTGCGACCTATCTTTTTGGTATTGGTAAATACTTGATTTTTGATCGCATGAAAAAGAATAAAAAAAAGGTAGGCTCAAAATTTGACCTAGCAATAGTAGGCAAGGATGATGAATTGGTGAACGGATTTGAAATGGAAGAACAAGAATTGACCACAGAGCAAATATTATTGCAAAAACACTTTGGCGCCCTAGGCAAAAAATGCCAGGAATTATTGACCCTTTTTTACTATCGCGGTTATACTATACAGGAAATCATGGAGGCAGAAAATTACAACAGTGAAAATGTCGTAAAAGCGGCAAAATCCCGTTGTATGAAAACCTTGAGGGAACGGATTCAAGCTAATAATTCCCACTGATTATGGATAAGGAACTTTTATTATATCGCTATTTTTCAGATCAGCTTACAGATGATGAGCAACTGCTTTTCAATGATTTGTTGGAAAAGGATTTGGAGTTCAAGGCCCAGTTCGAATTTGAAAACGATCTGAAGCGGGTAATCAATAAAAACCAGAAGCAAAACCTAAAGCAGAAATTGATCGGTTTTGAAAAGGAAATTGAGGCAAAGAATAAAAGTATCTCTTCAAAACCAAGACTTAAGAATTGGTCCATAGCCGCTTCAATTGCCTTATTAATAGGTTTGGGTTGGATAGCCTACAGCACTTTTTCGGGGCCTGATTACGACAATTTATATGCGGCCAATTTTGAAACCTATCCCAATACCGTCTACACAATTACAAGAAGTGATGCTGATCAATCCTTGGAAAGGAATGCTTTTGCAGCCTATGAGGCCAGTGATTATGAAAAGGCAGCCGCTGCTTTCTTGGATCTAAAAACCAAAAATGGATCAATCCATATCAATTTTTACCTGGCACAGTCCTATATGCATTTGGGGAAGGATAATGAGGCGATAGAGATTTTGAAAAGTGTTATCTTAAACGATATGGAGTTTAAGGCCGAGGCCCATTGGTACCTTGCCCTGGCCTATATTAAAACTAAGGATGAGGTAAAGGCGGTGGCTATGCTAAATAACCTTATTGAAAATTTCGACTACAAAAAGGAAAAGGCCCAAGCCCTACTTGCAGAATTGGATTAATTGACTCCCTTTTTTGTTTTGAAGTATAGAAAACCGCTTACCAATACTACGAGAGTTACTAGTATAAACCAGATCCAATTATAGGGAAGGGAAAGTGCCAATGTATTGCCGGAAATTACAAAGGCCGACCAATAGTAGGGATGCGATAGAGCGTTATCCCTATTGTTGTCCAAAAATTCTATCTGGGCGTTTTGAAGGGCTACATCCTTGGCCTCCCCCTTGGAAAGATTTTTATAGAAACTGGTCATCAATGTGGTGGTACTGGCATCGTTGATCTTCCACAAGGTGCTGGCAATGCTTGCTGCCCCGCTATAAAAGAAGCCCCGTGCCAAGCTTAGAAAGCCCTCGCCGCGCTTAAGATCCCCTATTCCACTTTCACAGGCACTTAGGGTTACCAGATCGGCATCCAACTGCAGGTTGTAAAGATCGGCTACATAGAGTAGATCCTCCGCTGCATTTCCATTTTGTGCAAAGGCCAAATAGGAGTATTCTGGAGCAGTATCGTCAAAAATGGCGTGAGTGGCCAAGTGTACCATCCCAAAAGAGGCTAGTTGGGATTTAAAGTTGCGTAGGGAAGCCTCCCCATCAATATAAGCACGGCCATGGAAAGATGTTAATATCTGTTCAACTTCCTTTTTGTTATTGGGTAGCGGCAGTAATTTTCCACGGTCGGGATTGCTTACGCTCACCGTACCGTCAAAGCTGGGGGCAAAGGCCAAAATGGTATGCTCTTTAGGTTGCCGTTCCTCTAATTCCGAAAGCAGCGTGGCCGAATTAACATAGCCAATGGCATGGTTTTCTGCCAAATATCTTATGCCTCCGGGACTTGTGTTCAAAGCCGAGAACGGAAGGTAATTTAAAAGACCATCGGGAATAATAATTAGTTTCTTTTGATCGCCGGAATTTAAGATCGGTTGTAAGAGAAGTTCATATATGCTATAAGTTGCGTTACCCAATGCAATTACATCGGACTTGGGATCGGAAAGCATTTGATAGACTTTTTTAATGTTTGCCTCCAGGTCTGCATCAATCGGTATCCGGAACATTTCCTTTTTACCTCTATTCAAAGCAATGGCATAAATAGCCTTGTTGCCATAGAAATATGAAATTAGAAGTTGGTGTTTGGACAGGGATTTTTGGGATACCTCCAGTGAAACAGTAGTGGTATTGTATTTTAAATCGTAATAGCTTTTATAGTCCACCTCCAGTTTTTGTACTAGTTGTCGGTATTCTTCTTTTAGGGTGAAAAGTGCATCCTTTTGGTCGCTCTGGTCTGTTTCAGAATTTTTGATCTGTTTTTCCAAATAGGTGATTTCAGATTTTAACTCACTCTCTCTCTCTAGGACGTCATTGGGTATATTTGCAAATTGGGTGGCTTTGGCTTCCAAAAGGGCCTCCAGCAATAGGACAGATTTACTTTTCTCGGAATATCGGAAAGCGAGATCTATAAGGGAATCGTCACTGGTGGAAGCATAAAGTTGGTATGCAGCTTCCAGGCCGGATTCAAATAATGGAAAAGCATCTTCAATAAGAAACAATTGGTCTGCCTTGCTCCTAAAAGAAGGTTTCAAAGTGTCCAAGGTTTTTATGCCGAGATTTACTGTTTCCATGGTGGCCTTATAATTATCATTATTGCCCAGCTTGTTCAGGGAAACAGATTTATTTTTGAGGAGCTTTAAGGTTGAGGTTCCCCTAGAGTCAAAGTCCTCAACTTGCTCCAATCCCAGATTATAATTGGCTACCGCACTTACATACTGGCCAAATGCTGCCTGAAGCATTCCAATTTCATTGTAAATTATGGCGATACTCTCATTTTTGGCATTTTTCCATTTCTCCTTTTCCAGATGAAGAGCAAAATTTAATTCCTTAAGTGCCAATTCATAATTGTTCATTTTCTGTTCCAATTTTGCTTGAACCCTATGATGATAGGAAGCAAAATGATGGGTTTCGTTTAAATAGTTTTTGGCCAATTTTAGATAATATTGGGCACTATCTGTTTTGGAAAGGGCTAGATAGTTTTCCGAAAGGTTATGGGCTGTTGCAATAATGCCATTAATGCCGGTTTGGTCTTTTAGATAGAACTCAAGTGCCTTTTTGAAATAGGCGTTGGAGTTTTCATATTGCCCTTTTTTACCGTAGAGTTCCGCCAGTAAACTGTAATTTGTGTTCAGGGAAGCTAGGTCATTTGGTTTTTTTTGGAGGATGTACCTAATGTTCTTGTCGTAATACTGTTGGGCAAGTTCATATTTACCTTCATCAGTATACATCTTGGCAATAAAGCTATATGAAACCGATAGAAGATCAATTAGTTCTTCATCCATTTCCGTATTCGGCAATGGTTCCAGGGAATCAATAATTTGCCCAAAGGTTTGCCGGGAAGACCTGTAATTATTAAGTTGAAAATAATAATTGCCCTTATCGTACAATAAGGAATTAACATAAAGACGTTTTTCCGGCAGGGTATCCAGATAGGCCATATGTTTTAAAAAAAGGGAATCCAAACGGTTTAGATTGCCACTTAGTTTGTCAAGGTCATAAAAGGCGCCTGCATTTCTATTGGAGCTGATCAGGGCTTCAAAAACAGTTGCCCAGTCCTGGTTTTTGTTGGCCAGAACTTCTATTTCATTAAAATAATGGTAGGCGGAATCCTTGTTGACATACAAATGCTCGTAGGCCTTTGAAAAAAGATCATCCATTTGGGTGTCATAGGATGCTTTTTGGGCAAAAGCCGTAATGGAAAAAAGTATCAGTAAAAGTGAAGCATACCGGTTCATACAAAAAAGGCCAATCTAAAAAGTCCATTCATCTATCATTTCGGGAAGAGTGGAGAACGTTAAACCAAAAGGGTTCACGCAAGCTCGACTGTGTTCGATGCGATAGAGGAATAAAAATACGCTTTTTAGATTAGCCTTTGTATGTTTAAGGCCTTTTAATAGGACTAATGGCTTTCCACTAGATAACTCCGCAATATTCCGTTTCCATCAAAAACCTTTACTGAAATGGATATAGGGTCTGTGTAGGAATCAATCTTTAATTTACTAAATAGGATCATACCTCCGGTACCGGACAAGGGACCTAAATCATCTATTGTGCCCCCTCCAATGGTTTTGCCATTCTCATTTAAGATTAATATTTCCAATTTTTCCACGTTATTTGGCGCCAATAGGTATTCAAAAAGACTATAATCACAGCTTAATGGTAAAGGGCAAGGCGGTCTTGGCCTCGGAATTGTCCTACCTACTTGTCCCAGGTCTATGATTGTAGTTATTTCAGAAACAAAGTTCTCCTTGGCTTCTTCCGCTGCCTTAAGATCGTTCAAGGTTGTCTGATCGGCCTGATTATTGGCAATGATATCGTTCAGGGCCGCAATGGTGACATCCAGTTTAGCTATCTCCTGATCTAGGTAAACGCGGTATAGATCTCCCTCATATAAATAATTATCCTGGGTAAGCTCTATTTTGTCGCCCCCATGGCCAACATAGTCTTTTATGCAGGATGCTATCAGAAGGGCTGCAAATGCAATGATAATGATCGGTTTTTTTTTCATAATTCTAGTTTTAAGTATTTACAATGTATTACTATTTATTAATTGGTAATGGCTTAACGAGTTTGGCACGAGCCTCTCAAGAGTTAATTTATATTATTTGTTACGTCAATGCTTTCTAATATTTAATTTACCTTAAATGGACTATTTCTTGAACAATTTTTTTAAATCGTCCGTATCTGAATAGGATACGCCTGAAAAATTTAGGTCCGAAACGGTAATCAACAGATCGCCCTTGTTGCCGAGTTTGTCTTTTTCAAAGTCGTTCTGTACAGTGAAAAGGGCATTGCCGGCAGCAACACGTTGGTCTTCGGACAGGGTAACGGTCCCGCTGATACTGGCTTCTGGATTCCGGTCCAAACGGTCTGCGGATTGGTTGTAAAAGTTGGTAAATAAATTGCCGTCTTTATCGGGGCGTTTTAGCTCTGCCAAGACACGGGTCAGGGTATTGGCATCCACATTGTATTCCAACTGTATCGACTCACTGCCCTTTTCTAGTTTTTTTATAAACGTAATCGTAGCTGTGCGTTTGTTGGTAGAACTGTTGCGCGATACCAGGCCGTCGGCCGAGGTATAGCCCCAATCTTCCCCGTTGATCTTGCACAAATAGGTAGTGTTGTCGCCGCGGTTTGCTACTGTTTTCTCTTTATTTTGTGGGTCGATTTCAGTTAAGTTTTCAGCCCTGTCCTCAGTTTTTTTAACGGTTTCCCCACAGGAAAAAAGGAGGGTCAGTATAATGATGGTATTAAACAAATTTTTCATGGGAACGTTTTTTATTTAATGGTATCTTTTTTTGTTTGTAGCATAAATTCTTTGGCCATTCCCTTTTGCAGGGAATCCTTGCCCTGGGCATCCAAAGATTTGGAATACTCCATATACGCATCCCTTAGATTTTGCTTATCTGCCTCGGGCATATCACTTTTGTTTACTAAATCTAAATAACCGTTTACCTCCCCATTACCCCCAGTTAGCGAATCTCCAAAGATGTTGCCCAGGGTAGTGGCCTGCAAATCCAAAAAATTATTGGTAACGGGAGTCGTTGGCTTGGGTTCGGTTTGGGCCTGTATGAAGCCCATACAGCTCAAACAGGCTAATAATAAAAATGTTTTTAACGTTTTCATGGTTCTTATTTTTTTATTGTTACCCTTTAATGATATTTCCTTGGGAAGGTTAACATTTTTTATTTTTTTTGGTGTCTGTTTAAAGCTTGTTCGGAAGCCATCCGCCCCTATCGCAATTGATCCTATTTAAAGGCTTTTCATGCCTATTTTGTTTTTATAATTGGCCATATAATTCTCAGTGATTATTTATTTAAGTAGTAATTGGAGCTAAACTGTTTCTTCCAATACTATGGTTTAAATATCAGTATGGATATACCAAAAGTACATTTTAGTCCATGTGCAAAAGATTGGGGGGTAAGGGTTTATTTGTTACCAATAAGATACGACCAATATTTTAGGAAATTGGTAAAAACCCGTCCTAAATGATATTTGGTAATTAAATACTCATTAATAAACTATTATTATAAAAAGTAAAACAAAAAAACACCGGCATGGTGTTGGTTTATAGG
>JBFHGV010000092.1:0-8334 GCA_041582955.1 Arenibacter sp. | reverse complement strand
AATAGCTGAGCTAAGGCTAACGAATGGTTGAAGCCTATAGTCCAGTTCGCCGATAAGGCTGGTTCTGTTACTGCCCTCGTAGTATCTGCCAAAACGCCCTGCCAAGCTGTAGGTGTGCATGCTTTGTGGCTTGGAAATATAATTGAATATATAGACGTTCCAATGGTGTGTGCTTTCTGCTCTTAAGGTATTTTTTCCAGACCTTGTAGGGTCAAAAGGCGATAATAATTTTACATATTCTTCTAATAGGGAAAAACTTAATTGAGAGCGATTGAGGTAGTCCAGTAGGTATAAAAAAACATCCAATTTATCTGTCCGTTGCATTTCTTGGTTGAAGAAATAGCTGGAACTAAGTTTTGGACCATGACCAATAATTTTGCTTTTTTCGGGAAAGAATAGGTGCCCTAGGGGGGTGGTTATATTGACGTAGCCATTTCTAGGCACAAAATCCACTTCGGCCCGGTAGTCGTCCTCAACCATTTCTTCCTGTATTGTCCAATTCCATTTTCTGCTCTTATATTCCAAATGGGCATTTTGGCTAATGCCCAAGGGCCGGTTTATGGTGTTCTGCGGTATGTGACCAGGTCACCTACAGCCAAGGACCATTTGTCGGCCAATCCTGCATTGACTTCCAAAACGTATTGTACTGGAACCTTGGAGGGTAAACTGTTTTCGTTCATTGGCTGGGCATTTTTTTGAAAACTGGCAATTCTCAATTTGTCGTCCAGATAAATGAGGTCTAAGGGAATTTGGGTGTTCTTCATGTAAAAGTAGCGCATGGACACATCGTCAAAGATAAATAGCATCCCTTGATTCATTTTCATGGTATTGCGGTACATAAGGCCTGTTTCCCTTTCGTAATCACTATCGGCTATTTCTATATCCAAATGGGCCAAAATAGAGTCGGTATCCTTTTGTAAAATTTGGAGTGTCCCTTCTTTTTTAAAGGCAACCGTGGTAGTTTTTATTTCTTTTTTAGAACCTTCCTTACATGAAATTTGAAATATAAGAAAGGCTATGAAAAGGATATAAATGCTATTGTTTCTCATAGTGGGGTTTTTCCAATGCGGTTTAATATTGTTGGAATGACTATGTTATTTAACGGTTCCTTTATTAGGTCTGAACATATAATAGAGCCCTACTAAAATAAAGGGTACGCTCAACCATTGTCCGGTAGATAACAGTCCTAAGGACTCTTCAAAACCACCTTGACTTTTCTTGACATATTCTACAAAGAAGCGAATGGTCCACAGTAGTACCAGGAAAAGACCAAATAGATATCCTAGTTTGTCTTTTTTGTCTGTTTTCCAATAAAGGAAATACAAGAGGGCAAATACAAAGATGTAACACACCCCTTCATACAATTGTGCTGGATGCCGATAGGGGATGGCTTCCAAGTATTCGGAAAATCTAGGGTCTTTTTCAATAAGGTTATACGCTGCATTAACGGTTTTTTCCTTGGTTATGGACAGGGCTTTATATGCCGGCATATCATCAGAGTCGCGAATGAATTTTGTGGCAAACGCAAACGATTTTTCTACTGGTTTTCCATTGATTTCCGAATTGAAAAAATTACCCAAACGCACACAAAAGGCGCCAATGGATACAGGAATAACGATTCGGTCCAAGATCCACAGAATTTTAAATTCGGGGAATTTTCGGGTATACAGGTACATGCCTATGATAATGCCAATAGCGGCACCATGACTGGCCAAACCTGTAAATCCTGTAAACTCGTACCCCCTGATAAGACCAAATAATCTGCCATCCGCGGTTTCCCTAATAGGAAGCAAAATTTCCAGTAAATGGTTTTGGTAATAGGGCCAATCATAGAAGAATACGTGGCCCAACCGTGCGCCCAACATGGTGGCCAATACGGTATATATGAAAAGGGAATCCAATTGTTCCAAAGATTTATTCTCTTTTAAAAAAATCTTTTTCATAAGGTACCAGCCCAAGGCAAAGGCTATTATCCAAAGAAGATTATAATATTTTATCTGTAATACCCCAATTTTGAAAAGTGTGTCGGCAGGGTTCCAAGTAAAACCTAAAAAGTACATGAAGAATTTATTTTAAGGGACTAAGATAAGTAAATAGTAGAAAGAAATGGGTTTAGCTAAATAGGAATTATCCCCTTAAATATTAAACCTACGTTAATTTTATGGCCATCACTAGGCCGTATCGTGGAATAGGGTGCACATACTGGAGTTAGGGTACGGGGTCATAACCACTTCCGCCCCAAGGATGACAGCTAAAGATTCTTTTTATGGCTAGCCAACCGCCTTTAAAGAGTCCGTGCTTTTGAAGTGCTTCCAGACTGTATTGTGAACAGGTAGGGGAATAGCGGCAACTGGCAGGAGTGAGTGGCGAAATAAAGTTTTGGTAAAACTTGACCAAAAGAACAAAAGGGGCAATTAATATTTTCTTCACCTGTTTACTTTTTTGGTGTCATTTTAAAACGAACTTAAAAAAATTATTGCACGCATCAAACGCTGTCCTTTAATGTAATGCAATGGGGTTATTACAGGTCATTTGTTTCGTTACACAATATTCTTATTCCCGACGGGTACGTCTATTGGGACAGGCTAAAAGTGGTGCCTTCCTTGCCATCCTTAAGTTGTATTCCCATTTCGGCCAGTTGGTCCCTGATCTTGTCCGAGGTAGAAAAATCCTTATTGGCTCTAGCCTCATTTCGCAGTTGAATTAGTAGACCTACTACATTGGATAACTTATCTGAATTCTGCGAAATACTATCCTGATTTTCCAGTCCCAAAATTTCAAAAACAAAAACCTGCATGGCTTCTATTAGGAGGTCTTTATCCGCTTTGGTAATGGTTTTTCTTCCTTCCTTAATTAAATTGATGTGCTTTACCCCTTCAAATAAATTGGCTGTTAACATGGGGGTATTAAAATCATCGTTCATGGCGTCATAGCCTTTTTGTTTCCAGGCTTCTACGTCAAAGTTGGAAGTTGCAGCGGTAGGTAGTTTCTCTAGGCTGTCCAAGGCATCCATTAATTTGTTATAGCCTTTTTCCGAAGCGGAAAGGGCTTCATCACTTAAATCCAATATGCTGGTATAATGCGCTTGCATCATGAAAAAACGGACTACAGCAGGTGCGTAGGGCTTGCTTAAAATAGAGTTTTCTCCAGTAAACATCTCATTGGGCAAAATATTGTTGCCCGTAGATTTGGCCATTTTTTTTCCGTTTAAGGTCAACATATTGGCATGTAACCAATATTTAACGGGAGCATGCCCATTGCTGGCTTCTGCTTGGGCAATCTCGCATTCGTGATGCGGGAATTTTAGGTCCATACCTCCACCGTGAATGTCAAAGGTCTCTCCAAGATATTTTGTGCTCATGGCCGTACACTCCAAGTGCCAACCGGGAAAACCGTCACCCCAGGGTGAAGGCCATCGCATAATATGCTGACTTTCGGCTTTCTTCCACAAAGCAAAATCCTGAGGGTTCTTTTTTTCGTCCTGGGCAGCCAATTCACGGGTGTTGGCTATCATGTCCTCTAACTTTCTGCCACTTAACTTGCCGTAATCATTGGATTCGTTGAATTTTTCTACATCAAAATAAACCGATCCATTGACCTCGTATGCGTATCCCTTGTCCAGGATATTCTTTATGATCTCTATTTGCTCTATAATATGCCCGGTGGCAGTAGGCTCTATACTGGGAGGCAGAAAGTTGAATTTCTGCAGGATGTTGTGGAAGTCCAATGTGTAACGCTGTACCACTTCCATGGGTTCCAACTGCTCTAATCTGGCTTTTTTTGCAATCTTATCCTCCCCGTCTTCAGCATCGTTTTCCAAATGCCCTGCGTCAGTTATGTTTCTAACATACCGAACCTTGTATCCAAGATGTTTTAGATATCTGAAGATCATGTCAAAAGACATAAACGTCCTACAGTTTCCCAAATGTACATTGCTATACACGGTAGGTCCGCACACATACATGCCCACATGACCTTCGTTAAGCGGTTTAAAATCTTCTTTTTTTCCGGAAAGGGAATTGTAAACTTTTAATTTTTGACTCTGGTACAATGGCATTTTTTAGCTGACAATTAGAATTTAGTGTCAATATTTATATAGTCCAAGAATTCTCGTCTAACGGCCTCGTCCTTAAATTTACCACCGTATTCGGCCGTAACGGTACTGCTTTCTATATCTCGTATACCTCTGGAATTCACACATAAGTGTTTGGCATCTATAACACAGGCAACATCTTCGGTGCCCAAGACCTCTTGCAGTTCCCTAACAATTTGGATGTTGAGTCGCTCTTGTACCTGTGGTCTTTTGGCGTAATAATCCACAATCCTGTTCATTTTGGACAGTCCTACTACAGTACCCTTTTAAATGTAGGCTACATGGGCCTTGCCAACGATAGGCAATAAGTGGTGCTCGCAAGTGGAGTAGAGGGTGATGTTTTTTTCAACCAACATCTCACCGTACTTATATTTATTGCTGAATGTAGATGATTTTGGCTTGCGTTTTGGATGTAATCCCGCGAAAATTTCCTGGACAAACATTTTGGCGACCCTGTTAGGGGTGCCTTTAAGGCTATCATCCTCTAGGTCAAGTCCCAAGGTTTGCATTATCTGGGTGACATTTCCCTTAATGCTTTCAATTTTCTCTTCATCGCTAAGTACAAATGCATCCTTACGTAAAGGCGTGTCCTCGGCAGCAGAAGCGTGATCGTCTCCCAACTCTTCAAAATGCTTTTCCAACGCGTTGTTAATTTTCATTCAGATATGACTTTTTAAGGGTGCAAAGATATACATAATATGCCACTTTATACCATGTTTACTTCGTTACACAACATAAATTAGTGTTAAGGAATCTAGGGACTTATTTTTGAAATACCCTAATTATGTAGCTATTTATGAATAGGTTGGTCGTCGTTTTTGGAGTTATTTGGTTAATGGGTACCGCTTTGACCTTTGCCCAAGTTGCGCCAGATTGTGCCAATGCCGTTCCTATTTGTAACAACACTCCTGTTAACGGCGGTACCAATGGCTTAGGGGACGATGATTTTAAAGGTGCAGCCAAATCAGGTTGTTTGGAAAAAACGCTTTCCGGGGCTATTGAGTCCAATGCGGCTTGGTATAGGTTTAGGACCGGGGCATCAGGACAGTTGGGTTTTGATATAGGATTTGACGCTAATGAGGATTGGGATTTTGCCCTGTACAAAGCCAGTGATTGTGGTTCTCTGGGAGACCCCATAAGGTGTAACTTTTTTGATAATAGGGATGGTAACAACTATATAGGTGTAGGGGAAGATCCCCAAGGGACGGAAGACAATGTGCAATATGAGGCATGGCTAGAGGTTTTGCCCGGAGAGGATTATTACCTACTGGTGAATAATTTTAGCAATGTTAATTCTGGATTTTCAATACAGTTTACAGGACATATTTTTGTAACCAACCCCTATGATGCCTTGGATTGTTCTATAGTTAGTAATCTACTAGGTCCTCCCGTTGCTGCCTGTGATAATGAAAATGTGGTGCTGGATGCTTCTACTCCCAATGCGCTAAGCTATTCTTGGTACAAAGATATGGGCGGTGGTTTTTCCTTAATTCCGGGAGAAAGTGGTGCCACCCTAACGGTTACGGAAGAGGCTTTTTACAGGGTAGAGGTAATTAGGCCGTCTTTAAATAATATTATTAGTGATGTTCAAGTAGGATTTTCCACGGCACCCTCATCATATGCCGTGGCTGATGAGTACCTGTGTTCGGATATGGAATTCTTTGATCTGGCCTCTAAGGACCCTACAGTTTTGGGTAGTCAATCTCCCCAAGAGGTACGTATTAGTTATCACAATAGTAATGCCGATGCTGAAGCCGGAATAAATCCGTTGCCCGGCCAATATAGTTTGGAGGAAGGAAAGCATACGATTTACGTTAGGGCAACATCGGTACAAAACCCTAAATGTTATGACGCATCCCAACGTTTTAAGATAGAAGTCTACCAGCCTTTGGTGCCCAATTTTCCACTGGAGGTGTTTTTGTGCGAAGGTGAGGTCAATGCCTTTATAGGAGAGCCGTCTCCAAACCCGGATTATGAGTATCAGTGGAGTAGTGGTGAGAATACTTCAGGTATAACGGTAAGTAGGGGAGGGGAGTATGAAGTAGTTATAAACGATATAATGGGAAGGCCGGTTTGTGACAATAGGTTTGTGGTGCAGGTATATGCTTCCAAAACACCACATATAAAAGAAGTGGTTATTGAGGATTTGCAGGCGCAAAATATCGTAACCATTATTCCGGATAGGGAAGGCGACTATGAATATTCACTTGATGATGGGATCTATCAGTCCGATAATATTTTTTATGAGGTGTTGCCGGGCGCCCACAAGCTAAGTATGTTAGATCTAAATGGTTGCGGAACCGCCACCGAAAACATAGTGGTGGTAGGGTTTCCAAAATTTTTTACACCAAACGGGGATGGGGTAAACGACAATTGGCATATTGTAGGGATTTCAAGTCTGGAAGACCCAATGGTCTTGGTGTATGATAGGTATGGGAAATTACTAAAACAGCTGTCCCAGAATAATTTAGGATGGGACGGTACCTATAATGGAAAATCATTGCCTTCGGATGATTATTGGTTTAAACTGAGTTATTTGGATGGGGATGGACAGCGGACCATGGCCAAATACATCAATAATCATTTCTCCCTAAAACGCTGATAATACATAGATGGGATGTCTCCTGTTTTGAATAGAGCAAGTTGGCCCTGTTGTAACACATCCTGGGCGCTTTTGTTTTTTTATGAAATCAGTTTTGTTTGTTTTATATGGGTAGGTGTTTGGTTTTGATGCCCAATTCTATCTTTTTTAGGTGTAAATTATATTGGAGGTTATACTAAATTTATTACAACAGAGTTATTATACTTGACTTAAGAATGTATTTAGCCCCAATGTCTATGCGAGCATTTAGCTGTTCAGTGTGTCTTATTTTGTTGATTGTTAGTGGTGTAAGTGCGCAAAACTCCCCGGATTGTAGATCTGCTATTCCTGTTTGTGCCGATGCGCCTATAATGGGTACCGCTGACGGTTCCGGGATTGATGATTTTGACCCAGATCAGGTTAGGCAGACCGGCTGTTTGGAAAAAGGGAGTAATATTTCTGCCAATATAGAAAACAATACCTCCTGGTATGTATTCAGGGCGGGAACGGATGGCCAAGTGGGCTTTGATATTGAAGCATTACCGGTGAGCGGTAATACGATTACTGCGGAATGGGATTTTGCGGTATACGGACCGGATGTGGATTGTTTGGAAATAGGTACAGCTGGGGTAGAACCCATCCGTTGTAACTATGAGACCAATAATACCCGCTATACCGGGGTAGGGGTTAACCCAGAGAATGGGGAGGTAGGTGCTCCCTTTGTTAAACAAAGCCAGAATACCTATGACGAGTGGCTAGATGTAAAAGCCGGAGAAATCTATTATATTCTTATTAATAACTGGAATACCAATTTTGATGGGGACCCAGAATCCTTTAGGCTGACGTTTACAGGAAGTAGTGTGGATGCCGATCAGGATAATGCATTGGATTGCACCCTTAGGGATGAATTTCTAGGCTTGGATATTGTAGCATGTGAGGACGATCCGGATATTACCTTGTCTGCGTTGAACTCCCCTTTTGGTCCAGATATTGCCAGTGCAACTTGGACGGTAGACTATGATGATGATGGTACAATTGATGATACTTTGCCAGGGTCTGGACCATCGGGAGCAGAATTGGTAGTACGTAGCCCTGATTCAGGGCGCTACTTTGTTGAGTTGACCAACAGTTTTGGAAGTAATGTTGAGGACAATATATTAATTACCTATTTCGGGACGCCAGTATTGCAAGAGGTAATTGTTAGGGATGATCTCTCGGATAACAATATAGTAGAAATTGTGGTGGCCAACCCTGAAGGGAAGTACGAATATGCCCTAAATGGTGGGGAATTTCAGGATGACCCCGTTTTTAATAACGTACCGCCAGGCCTCAATACGGTAATTATAAATGATAAGAATGGATGTGGGACTACCGAGCCAATCGAATTTTTGGTGGTGGGGTACCCAAAGTTCTTTACCCCTAATGCAGACGGTATCCATGATCGTTGGAATGTATATTATGGTATATCTACATTGGTAGATCCCGTAGTATTTATTTTTGATCGCTACGGAAAGCTTCTTAAGCAAATAGATGATACAACCATAGGCTGGGACGGCACCTTTAATGGTAGACCAATGCCTGCCTCTGATTACTGGTTTAAAATGGACTATTCCCGTGATGAAGGCGGAGTAATAGTGGCTAGGTCTTTAAGGAGCCACTT
>JBFHGV010000091.1:0-8367 GCA_041582955.1 Arenibacter sp. | reverse complement strand
GAAAAGCCGTACAGCACCTTGTTTACCTTATTGATATCCGCATATATTTTTTTTAACAACAAGGGGTCCATATTGGGACTGTCCATTGCTTCGGATTGGGTACTGCGATCTTTAAAATTCATGAACAGTGGATAATTGGACCATGGGTATTCTTTATCAGCTTTTTTAATATATATGGGGAACAGGCCATGGCCCCCATTGCACAATTGGAAAACTTTTCATGTATCATAAGCTGCTGCAATTGCCTGCCCACCCACAATCTATGTCTAAACATAGCTTGCCAGCTGGTTTCGTACTCCTGTTCCAATTTTTGCCGATCAAAGGATGCCTTTCTAAAAAAGCCATGTATTAATTGTGAGGCAATTTTAGCGCTGTGTATGGCCATGGCCATACCATTTCCGCATAACGGATGAATAAGGCCAGCCGTATCACCACACATTAGTATATGGTTTTCAACTGGATTTTTTTTACAAAAGGAAATTTGTCCAATAGCCAGGGGGTTGTCAAACAACATCTTGGCATCCATTAAAAAACTGTTCAAAAAAGGGTTTTTCATAATTACATTATGTTCAAAACGTACCATGTCACCTTCCTTTTTAAAACTATCATAGGTGGTCAAATAACAAAAATTTATTGCTCCACTCTCTATTTTGGACAATCCACCATAGCCTCCCCTAAAATTGTGGATGGCCACCAAATCATCGGGAAATGATTCCATTTTATAATGTGCCTTTACGCCCAGCCAAGGCGACTTCTTGTAAATAAAGTTGCGCTTCAGCTGTTTGTCCAAGCTCCCTCTTTTGCCATAGGCGCCAATGACAATTTTCCCTGCGAATGTTTTTCCTGATTCTGTTGATACCTCAAATTTTTCCAGTTCGTAAGAGATATTGGTTACCTGTTCATGCACAACAACAGTACCCATGGCCATGGCCTTTTTATAGAGCAAATGGTCAAAGGTGTATCTACTAAGTCCTAGTCCACCCAAGGGCAACTTTGTTCGTAAAGCCTTTCCTTTGGTATTGCTCAGTAAAAGTTGGTTCAACTCAAAGGTTTTGGGCAGGGAAACCCCAAGAAACTCTAAATAGGATACCACTTCCTTGGAAATATATTCGCCACAGACCTTATGGTTGGGGTAGTCCTGGCATTCAAAAAGAATTACATTGTAATTTTCCTTTCTCAGATGCAATGCGGCAGTTAAACCCGCTAGTCCGCCTCCAACAATAATGACATCATATAAATCCATTACTAAAAGGTACAGAAAATAAACAAAAAACCCGACGGAATTCGTCGGGTTTTAAGAATATTTAAAATGTTGTTTCTATTGTTTGGCCTTTTGGATGGCCTCCTGCTGTAGTTCTTCATTGGCAACGATGGCCAACTCTACCCTACGGTTTTTAGCCTTTCCTTCAACGGTAGAGTTATCTGCCTTAGGCTGGGTTTCTCCATACCATGCCGTTGTTAATCTACTGCCTGAAATACCATGTGTAATGAGGTAATTGGTCACAGATTGCGCACGTTGTTTGGAGAGGTTCATATTGTAATCCTCTGGTCCGGCACTATCGGTATGGCCTTCTACCAAAATATTGGTGTCCGGATATTCCTTTAAAATACCCACTAACCTATCCAATGTGGTCGCTGAAGTTCCTTTAACGTCAGATTTGTTCGTGTCAAAATAAACCCCGGCGTCCTCGTTAAAGGTTACATTGATACCTTCCCCGATCCTGGTGACCTCGGCTCCTGGGATCTCTTCTTCAATACGTTCTGCCTGGCGATCCATTCTGTCGCCAATATAACCACCGGCAACACCACCTACCACGGCACCAATTATTGCACCTAAAGCGGTATTGTTGCCCTTGCCAACGTTGTTTCCTATTACTCCGCCAATAACAGCTCCCCCGGCAGCGCCCGTAGCGGCTCCCCTTTGTTTGTTATTGGTGTTTTTGATTGCCTGACAACTGCTAAAGGTGGCCAAAACCATCAAAATGGATAAACTACTTACTATTATTTTTTTCATGTTTTTTTTATTATTTGTTTCTGAAATCATTTTTTCATGTCCTCCTTAATTATTTTTGGCAAGACAATTTTTAGGAATTTCTGTGTGGTTTGCCCACAATCTAGAACTTAATTGGTCTTACTCTATCTTGGAAAACTCATAAACTACCGTCACCGGCTTTCCTTCTACCTGTACTTTGGAAGTTAGTTTCATATATTGTTCGGTCAGGGCTGCTATATCCAATCTATAGCCCAAACCTCCTGAGATGTCCTTATATTTCTCGTCAATAAACTTAAATTGAAGTTGACTGATCATGCCCTCCCTGTCCAAAACAGACCAGCGTATAAAGCGTTCCCCGCCATAACAATTGGCAGCGTTTGTCAAGGTATAACTACCTGTGCTATTGTTGTTTCTAAAAAACCAACTACTACCTTCAAAACAACTGGCGTCAGCGTCATTAAAGAGTACAGAAGTAAACTTCCCAGAGCTTCCTTCGTAGGAAACATTGTTTAAGATCCAATTGCCATTAATAACACTCCTGTCCTGTCTGGCCGACTTGGAAACTGAACAGGATATTACCAATCCGCTTGTAATTAACACTAAAAATAAAAACTTTTTTAAATGCATATTTTTCATATTTAATATTCCTTCATATATACGAGCCATAGCTGAAAAAAGTATGACCTGAAACCAAAATAAATTTCACTTATTTTCTAAGGTGTTATGGCACAGAACTATATCCTATATATTTGTGATCAAAATTACAGTATTGCCTGTGCCCAGTTTTGCTGCAATACAAATATTTTTAACTGAAGCAGTTGTGACGGTATGGTGGGCACTGTGTTGAGAGGGCAGAATACCTTGGAAAAGGTGCAAAGCAAACAAGGGAAAGCAGTGCTTTCCCTTGTGCATTAACAGTCAAAAAACTCTAATTTTAACCAACAAACAGACTGTTAAAAAACCAACTTTAAATCAACAACAATATCATATTATATAAATCAACTTTTATCTTAGAAAATGTGTGCAGGATGGAGCAGTATGAGGTTCTATATTCCTCGTGCTTGTTTACATAGTATGTATCACATTCCATATCCTCGCACTCGTGAATGTTCACCATGGAATTTTTGTACCTATAGAGAACACCAAGCTGTAATTTATTGTCCAGTGCCAATTCTTTTATGCTGGTAACCATGTCATTGGCATCCGGTAGTTTCTTGGCTATGTTGACCAATAGTTCCAGTTCTTCCCCGGTACTTACCAAATGTTGGATCCAATCATTGAGCTCCAGTGCATTTTTTTTGGCAATTAGCTTACTGTCCGAATCATGTTCATAAAATACCTGCATAGCTTATAACAATATATCCGAGTTAATAGTATTGTGTTGCTGTTCTACATTGGATACCTGAAGGGTTTGTTCCCCATTTCTAAATTCCCAAATAATATCATCACCTTTGGCATAGCCCATCACAGCAGCACCCATGGGGGTTAGGATAGATATTTTGCTATTTTTAAAATCACCCAATGAGGGGATTACCAATTGAAATGTTTTAGACCATCCGTTGGCTGCCGTGATGGTTACTATGGAATTAAATCGAATAACATCCTTTGGCATTTCTTCTTCACTGTAAACGATGGCCGACTTTAGTTCTTCGGTTAGTTTTTTAATAGAATTCTTATAGGTGTTATCCGTGTAAAACCCGGATACATTTACCAATTGTTTTAACAGTACAAATTCCTTTTTTTCCAGCACTAAATTTCCGTACTTCATAAAAATATTTTTTTCAATGGTTTATGGGAAAATCCCTCGTTGCAAATAGGCTTTTTCAATCCGTTCTATCGCGATGATGTAGGCGGCAGTTCTCATATCCCCGTCCCTATTCTCCGCGGTTTTATAGACTTTTTCGAAAACTTCCTTCATTTTCTTTTCCAATTTGGCCAATACCTCGTCCAATTGCCATAGTTCTCCGTTTCTATTTTGCAGCCATTCAAAATAACTGCCGATAACCCCTCCGGAATTGCACAGTATGTCAGGTATAATCCCAACACCATTTGCTAGTAATATCTCCTCCCCTTCCACATCCGTTGGCCCATTGGCCCCTTCTGCTATAAGAAAGGCCTTGATTTGACCGGCGTTCTCAGCCGTAATCTGATTTCCTAAGGCAGCTGGCACACAAATATCACAGTCCAATTCAAAAAAACAATCATTGCTTATAGCTTGTGAAAGGGGGTAGCCTACAATACTACCTTTGTTTTGTTGCATATAATTGAACAATTTGGACACCTCTATACCCTTTTGGTTTGTTATGCTGCCATTGGCATCCTGCACCCCAACCAATCTGGCCCCTTCCTTTTCTAGGAAATGGGCTGTCCAATATCCTACATTGCCAAACCCTTGAACTATAAACCGCTTATTTTTTAAAGCAATTTTTTTCTTCTGTGCCCATAGTTTTATGTTAAGAAAAACGCCGTAACCTGTAGCCCTGTCCCTTCCTTCCGATCCTCCGGAACCCAAAGGTTTTCCGGTTACCACATGTTGGTTTTTTGATCTTTCCGCGGGGGATTTTGTAGACATATAGGTATCTACTATCCACGCCATGGTTTGGGCATTGGTATTTACGTCTGGGGCAGGAATATCATGCTCCGGACCAATATTGTCTCCCAAGGCATACGTAAAACGCCTGGTAATCCGCTCCAATTCCGCATTGGAATATTTGGAAGGGTCTATCTGAATTCCCCCCTTTGCTCCACCATATGGTAGGCCGGCCAAAGAGGTTTTCCAGGTCATCCACATAGCCAAAGCCTTGGCTGCATCTATATCTACCGTTGGGTGATAGCGCAGCCCACCTTTATAAGGGCCTAACGCATTGTTGTGTTGAACCCGGTATCCGGTAAAGACTTCAACATCACCATTGTCCATTTTTACAGGAAAATGGATGAGTAGTTCGTTATTGGTTATGCTCAGTATTTTTCTAATGTTGCTATTTAGGTCAATGATATCGGCCGCATGGTTAAATTGACGCATAACGTTCTCCAGCATGCCTTGTTTTAATGGCAATTTTGATTTTGTTATCATATATTTCAATTTAGAATAAGCTTGCTTCGGCTTTTAAGGTTAAATGATTTTTTGGGTGCACTGCACTGGTATCGGCCATATGAAATTCATCGCAACTCCATATGCGACTTTTGTTCTTGGTAAGCACGCAAGACTTGTAATACTTACAACTTGGGCATAGGCTAACATAATTTCTCATAGCGATATAATTAAGGAATATACCTATGGCAAGTAGGATGCCAAAAAATGTAATAAAGCTTTGTAAATTATTTAATTAACTGAAAATCAATATATTAAATATGATGTCTTACAGTTTTAGATTATTGTGTAAATGGGAGAATCTACCCAGCTGGGGCGTTATTCCCCAGCCTGAATAGTGATGTTGAAATCATTTTATTTTTTGACGTAGTGTTTTGCGGTCTATCTGTAATATTTCAGCCGCCTTGGTTTTGTTTTGTCCGGTGGACTCCAGTACTTTTAGTATATACCTTCTTTCCATTTCGTGCAAGGGCAGCAAGGTATCTTCCGGAAAATCTATTTTGTACTTTAAGTTATTGGGCAGTTGGTCTATTTCAATTTTTTTGTCGCACATGATTACGGCCCTTTGAACAACATTTTCCAACTCTCTAATGTTCCCCGGCCAGTTGTAGCGCTTCAATAGTTCCATAGCGTTGGCTGATATGGAAATAAGTTGATCTTTATATTCCACACCGTATTTGAATAAAAATTTTTCTACCAGGGCAGGAATATCTTCCTTGCGCTCCCTTAAGGGCGGTACTTCAATATCAACCACTGTTAAGCGATAGTATAGATCCTCCCTAAAGGCTTTTTTATCAACAAGGGACAATAGGTTACTGTTGGTTGCAGCAATGACGCGAATATCAATTTTCTCTACCTTTTGGGAGCCTACCTTTAGCACTTCCTTTTCCTGAAGGGCCCTTAAAAGCTTGGATTGAACGGCAAGGGAAGCATTGCCTATTTCATCCAAAAAAAGCGTGCCTTTGTTGGCCGCCTGAAAAAAACCATTGCGGTTTTCGTTAGCACCGGTAAAGGCTCCTTTGGTATAACCAAATAATTCGGCTTCCAATAAATTTTCAGGAATGGCACCACAATTAACCGCAATGAAGGGAGCTCTGGAATATTTTCCCATATAGTGTATGGCGCGGGCAACCAATTCTTTTCCAGTACCACTTTCTCCTTTTATCAAAACCGTGGCCTTATTGTCCTTCACTCGGTCTATAATTTCCGTAACCTTCTTAAGGGCTCGGGAGCTGCCTATCAATTCACCATGGGCTTCTGGCTTATCGACTTTATTTTTTGAGGTATTATTTATACTATAATTATTTTGTAACCTGCCCGAAAATGATTTTAGGACAGCATTCTTTAATTCCTCTTTGGTAAATGGTTTTACCAGATAGTCAATGGCCCCAGATTTTATTACGCTAAGTGCATCGTCTACGGAGGGGTAACCGGTAACCACTAATTTAGGCAAATGCGGATAATGTTCGGATACGTATTTAATTAATTGTAGCCCGTCCACATCGGGCATTTTTAGGTCTGTAATCAAAAGATCTATCTTGGAATCTTTCAGTATTCCCAAAGCTTCTTTTACGGAAACAGCCTTATAGGCATGATAATTAAAGGATTGAAGGTGTCTGTGGATTAGCTCTAAAATATTTACATCGTCATCTACGATCAAAACATTCTCTTTATTTAACCCCATAGCCTTAGATTTTTGGAAAATTAATGGTAAATATAGTCCCTTTGGGAATGTTGGAGCGGTGCTTTATCATCCCTTTGTGGCTTTTTATGATACCATGGACTACACTAAGTCCTAACCCAGAACCCTCCCCTACTGGTTTGGTGCTAAAAAAAGGTTCGAAAATCCGGTCTTTTATTTTTGAAGAAATCCCCGGACCTTGATCAGATATGCTGATGCTCACCTGTTTCTTATCTTCCTTAACAGCGATTAATATTTTGCCCTTTACGGGGGAGAAATAAATGGCATTCAACACTAGATTAAAGATTACCTGGGTGAGTTGTATGGTATCTACCCTTAGAAAAACCTCTGGATTACTAAAATCCAGTTGGTGAAGAATCTTCTTTTTCTTTAAACTGGGTTCCATAAGGTGCAAGGCACCGGTAATAATTGGGTTAATGTTTACTAGGGACATCTGTTGTGGCATTTCACAGGCAAAAAACATAAGTTTTTTTACTACCTCCCTGGAGAATATGGCACTATTTATAATTTTGTCAAGATCTAGAACAGCCTGTTTGTCTTCCATGATCCTACTCTTCAGCAATTCTGCAAACCCTAATATGTTGGCCAAGGGGGTATTTAGTTCATGGGCTATACCGGCGGTAATTTCTCCTAAAATACCAAGTCGGTCTGCCCGCTCCATTTTTCGTTTAATAATTATTTCATTGTCCTTTATCTGTTTTCTTTCCAAAAGGTTTCCTATTTCCAAACACACGTTCTGTAGCAATTTTTTTTCTTCCCTTAAAAAATCGGATGCAGTGTATTTATCGTTGGGATAGGCCACCTGGACCACCCCTGATTTTTTGTTGAATACTTTTATGCCCGACTCCAGGTAAATGGGGTTTTTTGGAAAATTTGACGTAGTTATGGTGTAGCCGTTCGCATCCAACTTTACCTGTGCATCCTTATTGTATCGCCATGCTTTCTGTAGGCAGTGTAGAATGCCTTTAAGGGCGTCCTCTACCTGGTTGTAATCACAATTTACTATTATGGAGGTCACCTCGTATAAACAGGTGAGTTCCTTAATGCGTTCGTTTAACTTTTCTTCTGCTGAAATCATCTACCATTAATTTTTAATAGGATAACAACTTAATTAGCTCTTCCTCAAAGCGGTTTTTGGGGAGATAATGGTCTTCTAGGTTTTTTGCGAAAGGAATAGGTGTTTCCAAGCTTCCCACTCGCTTTACCGGAGCGTCCAAATATTGAAAACAGTTTTCCATGACCATGGCCGAAATATCACTGGCAATACCACCAAACAGACTGTCTTCTTGAAGTATAATTAATTTTCCTGTCTTTTTCACGGAATCATAAACGGCTTTTATGTCCAAGGGTTGCAATGTTCTAAGATCCAATAGGTCTGCCTTAATATGGGGGTTCTTCCCTAAGGTTTCCAAGGCCCAGTGCACTCCCAGGCCATAGGAGACAATGGTGATGTCTGTCCCTTGCCGTAATAAGGCGGCTTTTCCGAAGGGCGTAGTGTAGTAATCTCTGGGGACCTCTTGATATACACTTCTATATAGGCCTTTGTGTTCAAAAAAAAGTACGGGATTTGGATCATTTATT
>JBFHGV010000090.1:0-8377 GCA_041582955.1 Arenibacter sp. | reverse complement strand
TATCCGGATTTATTGGCTACGGGGCATATAACACCAATGCCAAGGGTGATTTTCCAGATGGGACCCCCAATACCAAGGGAAACAGGCTAGATACCGGGAAGGACGGCAACGTCATTGGTAGCGACAAAAATTTTGACGGAGGCTCCATAAAAGCAGGCCTTAATTTTGGAACCGCCATTGGGCAGGAAGGAGGCTATCTAAATGTTACCACGGAATATATCAGCAAAAATAAGACCTTAAGACCTGGGTTCGATTTTAGACGCGGATTTGGGGAAGCTTCCATAGATGGATTTAACCTAATGCTCAATTCTTCCATACCCCTTTCGGAAAAATCGGAATTCTATGTCTTTGGAGGTAGAAACTATAGGGATACTGACGCCTATGCCTTTACCAGAAACGGTGGCAACAGAGTAATCCCCTCCATTTACCCAAACGGCTTTACCCCTAGAATCACTTCCAACATCATAGATAATTCGGTTTCCGTAGGATTCAATACAGAATTGGACAAGGGCTGGAAATTGGATTTCAGCAATTCCTATGGCAAAAATATATTCCATTATTTTATAAAAGGAACCCTGAACGCTTCCTTACAAGAGGTATCCCCTACCGATTTTGATGCGGGAGGGCACAGTCTTACCCAAAATACCCTAAACTTGGATTTCTCCAGGTATTACGACGAAGTTTTAGAAGGTATGAACTTGGCTTTTGGAGCCGAATACAGAACAGAGAACTTCACTATATTCGCCGGGGAAGAAGCCTCATGGGGCACATATGATGTAAATGGACTACTAATAGTGGACCCGGCCAACCAAACCCAGCCTACAGATCCCGAAAGCGGTGATGTTAGACCCGGAGGCTCCCAAGGCTTCCCTGGTTATGGCCCGGCCAACGAAGTAGACCGTGGTAGAAGCAACCTCTCCCTTTATGCCGATGGGGAATTTGACCTTAGCCCAAGTGTATTGCTGAGTGCAGCCGCACGGTTTGAAAACTACAGTGATTTTGGAAGTACCCTCAATGGGAAATTGGCAGGACGTCTAAAAGCTTCGGAGAATGTTAATTTTCGCGGTTCGGTCAGCAGTGGTTTTAGGGCCCCTTCCCTCGCACAAATATATTACAACCTAAGGTTTACCAATTTTATAGGTGGAGAAGGAGTAGATCAATTGTTGTCCCCCAACAACAGTCCGGTCACAGCCTCTTTTGGCATAGGCCCCCTTAAAGAGGAAAAAGCCCTAAATGCGGGTCTAGGGTTTACCGCAACCGTGGGCAGTTTTTCCGCTACAGTGGATGGCTATTATATATATGTAAAGGACCGTATAGTACTGACCGGAAATTTTGACGCCCCACAAATACCCAATGTGGAAGCGGCCCAGTTTTTTGTTAATGGTGTGGATACCAAAACCACAGGTTTGGACATTGTATTGGCATGGAAAAAGAGTTTTGACGACCACAGTTTATCTGCCACCTTTACCGGTAATGTGAATGACATGAGTATAGATAAGGTAAATAATGGCAATTTGGATGCAGAAACCTTTTTTGGAGAAAGGGACAAAGCTTTTTTACTAGCCTCTGCTCCCAAAAGCAAGTTAACCTTAAACATGAACTACAGCAGGGATAAATTTGATGCAGGCCTGGCCTTTACCCATTTCAGCAAAGTTGAATTATTGGACTTCCAGATGTTTGAACCCACAACGGACTACAACAGTTTTGAGGATCAAATAATACAGGCAACGGATACGTATGACGCCAAACTTATTACCGATCTCGTTATGGGGTACGAACTTAATAGCGGTCTTAAATTAAATATAGGCGCCAATAACCTGTTTAACATTTACCCCGATCAGCAAGACGATTGGGTGGAAGGCGGAGGTTACTGGGATGCCGTACAAATGGGTTTTGGAGGAACTTATTACTACGCTAAGCTAGGGTTTACCTTCTAAAAAATACGAAAAACCCCAATAAAAAAGGCCGCCCTTAAGGCAGCCTTTTTTATATAATTTATGTCCCAAAATTTAGTATGGAGCACATTTAAGGTTACTGCACCGTAGAATCATGGTCCTAAATACAGTTTACAGCAAATTGCACTAAAAATAGAAAGTATTCCTATTCCGGGTGCATAAAACGCTGCTTGCCCAAAAGCTCTTCTTCAGATTCCACATTATCATCATCGGGAACACAGCAGTCAACAGGACAAACCGCAGCACACTGTGGCTCATCGTGAAAACCTTTACACTCCGTACACTTGTCGGGAACAATATAATAGATCTCATCGCTTACCGGTTCCTGGGACTCATCGGCATCCACTTCCTTACCATTGGGCAAAACCACATCCCCTTTTAAAAGGGTTCCGTCACTGTATCGCCAATCATCCGCTCCTTCATAAATTGCAGTGTTTGGACATTCGGGTTCACAAGCTCCACAATTTATGCACTCATCTGTTATTATAATTGCCATATTTTATATTTCTTTTATGCTGATTTAAATTCAGTATCAATACTTTTGCACAAAGGTAAAGCCTAAAAAAATCTTTTACAAATATAATGAGTGACCTTACACAAAGAATTAAAGCATTTACTAAACTAGGTGATTTCTTTTCAGAATATAGCAAATATGCGAAAAAGAAATCGCACATGGATGAAAATCAGCGTTCGTGGTTCCATAAATTCGATGAAACACTTAGCTTGGCCCAACACCATAACGGTTGGTTTACTTCCGAAAATATCCTGTACAGTTTTGAAAGATGGGCAGAGTTACTCTCATCTACCCAACTACAGGACTGGTTATCTGCCTATGAAATGGACAAAAACACCAGCAAAACCGTAGCCTTGATCATGGCAGGGAATATTCCACTAGTAGGTTTCCATGATTTCTTATGTACGGTTATTTCCGGTAATACGGCCTTAATAAAACTCTCATCCAATGATAAGGTATTATTGCCATTGGTAGCCCAGTATATTACAGAAATAGAACCCTCCTTAGCAAACCAAATTTCATTCGCAGAAGGTAAATTGGAAAATTTTGATGCCGTCATAGCTACGGGAAGCGACAATACCTCGCGCTATTTTGAACATTATTTTGGCAAGAAACCCAACATAATTAGAAAAAACAGGAATTCGGCGGCCATTTTAACCGGCAAAGAAACCAAGGAGCAACTTAGCGCTTTGGGAGAGGATATTTTTACGTACTACGGACTTGGCTGCAGAAGTGTTTCCAAAATTTATGTACCCAAAGGCTATGACTTTGACCTTCTCTTTAATGCGCTCTACCCGTTTAAAAACGTTATAGAACAGCATAAATACGCTAACAATTATGATTACAATAAGGCCGTTTACCTAATGAGCTTGTACAAGGTCTTGGAGAATGGATTTCTGATGCTAAAAGAAGACAAAAGCTATGCATCGCCCATCGCTACAGTGTTTTATGAGTATTATGATTCCTTGGAAGTCCTTAAGGACAGACTGGACAGTGATAAGGATTTAATACAATGCATAGTGGCAAACGGGGTACTGGCCAATGAAATACCTTTTGGAACAACACAAAAACCATCTTTGGGAGATTATGCCGATAATGTGGATACTGTTGATTTTTTGTTAAAAACATAAGGGAATAATTGCCATGTTCCTTAGGGTACTTCCTAAAATATTTATGACCTTTAGTGCCTTAAAAAAATAACTGGTGGGGACTGTCAATCAACACCATTTGACTATTTAATATTGATAATATTGGACCACAGTAAAAAGTATTGACGGCAATAAAAAATTGCCCCCACCTATTAAAACATACAATGGGAGGACAGCTCCCACAAAACAACATAATTGGATATATGAAAAAACATAATTTTAGCGCAGGACCTTGTATTTTACCACAAGAAGTAATGAAAAAGGCTTCTGAAGCCGTATTGGATTTTAATGGCCTTGGACTTTCTTTGATAGAAATATCGCATAGAAGTAAGGATTTTGTAGCGGTTATGGAAAAGGCCAGGTCGTTGGCCTTGGAGCTTTTGGGCTTGGAAGGCAAAGGGTATAAAGCTCTATTTTTACAGGGCGGTGCCAGTATGGAATTCCTTATGGTAGCCTACAACCTATTGGAGAAAAAGGCCGGATACCTAAATACGGGTACTTGGGCAGATAAATCTATAAAAGAAGCCCGACTTTTTGGGGAAGTCCTGGAAGTAGGATCGTCAAAGGATGAAAACTATAGTTATATTCCAAAAGGTTATAATATACCTAGCGATTTGGATTACCTTCACCTTACCTCCAACAACACCATCTTTGGGACACAGATCAAGAAATTTCCAAAGACCAATGTCCCTTTGGTATGCGATATGAGTTCGGACATCTTTTCCAGGCAGTTGGATTTTAGTCAATTTGACCTGATCTATGCCGGGGCACAAAAAAACATGGGTCCTGCCGGAACTACATTGGTAGTAATAAAAGAAGAAATACTGGGCAAGGTTAGCAGAAAAATACCTTCTATGTTAAACTATAAGGTACATATAGAGAAAGACAGTATGTTTAACACACCTGCTGTGTTTCCAGTTTATGTTTCCATGCTTACCTTGGAATGGTTACAGAATTTAGGAGGTATTGCCGCCATTGAGGAAATAAACGAGAGAAAAGCCCAGTTGTTGTATTCTGAAATAGATCTCAACCCGTTGTTCAAGGGTTTTGCAAAGACGGAAGATCGCTCTCTAATGAACGCCACCTTTACCTTGTCTGAGGAGAAGCTAAAGGATGAATTTGACGAAATGTGCAAGGAAGCCGGAATTAATGGTTTAAACGGACACCGATCCGTTGGTGGGTATAGGGCCTCCATGTACAACGCCCTGTCTTTGGAAAGCGTAGGCATCTTGGTAGATGTAATGAGTGAATTGGAAAGAAAGGCCTAATTCAAGACCATATCAGCCTAGATTACAGCACAGGGATACATAAGAAATTAACAATTAGCATTTATAATGAAGATACTAGCAAACGACGGGATTTCTGAAAGTGGCATCCAAAAACTTGAAAGTGCAGGTTTTGAGGTACTGGCAGTTAAGGTAGCCCAAGAGCAACTTATTTCCTATATCAACCAACATAAAATTTCTGTGCTTCTGGTAAGAAGTGCCACCAAGGTAGACAAGGAGATTATAGAAGGCTGTCCTTCTTTAAAAATAATTGGTCGTGGCGGGGTAGGAATGGACAATATAGATGTAGCCTATGCCAAGGCCAAGGGACTACATGTAATTAATACTCCGGAAGCATCCTCTTCATCCGTGGCCGAACTGGTCTTTGCGCACTTGTTCAGTGGTGTTCGTTTTTTACACGACGCCAATCGCAATATGCCATTGGAGGGCGATAGCAATTTTAAAAAGCTAAAAAATGCTTACGCCAAGGGGATGGAACTTAGAGGAAAAACTTTAGGTATTATAGGACTGGGCAGAATTGGAGTAGCCACGGCAAGAATAGCCTTGGGTATTGGTATGAATGTAATTTTTACCGATCCCCTTTTGGAGGAGGCCACAGTTACGGTACCCTTCTTTGATGGCCGTTCCATTTCATTCCAATTGGAGGGTACCTCATTGGAAAACCTGCTAAGAACATCCCATTTCATCAGTCTGCACATACCGGCCCAAGAATCCTATGTCATTGGCAAAAAAGAATTTGAAATGATGAGAGATGGAGTGGGAATTGTAAATGCCGCTCGAGGCGGAGTTCTAGACGAGGTGGCCTTGGTAGATGCCTTGGAAAGTGGTAAGGTGGGCTTTGCAGGACTGGATGTTTACGAATCCGAACCCATTCCTGAAATACGTATATTGATGCACCCGGACATCTCATTAAGCCCACATATTGGGGCTGCCACCGAAGAGGCTCAGGAAAGAATTGGACTGGAACTGGCCTCTCAAATCATAAGTCTTTACAAATAAGATAGTAAGACAACAATAATCGTATTGTTACTTTTTGTACCTTATGATCAATTAATCTCTAACCGTAATAATTATAAAGATGTCAGGATTACTGGATTTACTAAATAGCCCAATGGGCAAGCAATTAATAAGTGGTGTGGCCAATCAAACTGGGCAGCCAGAAAACAAGACCGGAGAGGTATTAAGTATGGCTATGCCCCTCTTATTAGGGGCCATGAAAAAAAATGTATCCTCTCCAGAGGGAGCCCAAGGCTTAATGAGTGCACTTTCTTCCAAACATGATGGCGGATTGTTAGACAACCTTGGGGGGCTTTTTGGCGGCGGTGTAGACCAATCCGTAATGGAGGACGGCGCTGGAATTTTAGGACACGTATTTGGCGGAAAACAAGCCAATGTAGAAAATGCCCTGAGTAAAAAATCGGGATTGGATGCCGGATCGGTAGCTCAAATTCTTAAAATAGCCGCCCCCTTGGTCATGGCCTACTTAGGTAAACAAAAAGCTCAAAGCAATGTAAACGATGCCAACGGACTAAATACCTTGCTCGGCAGCATGCTTGGAGGACAACCTCAAGAAAACCAAAGTTTAATAACTACCCTGTTGGATGCAGACGGTGATGGCAGTGTTTTGGACGATGTGGCCGGTATGGTCATGGGGTCCAACAAAAAGAAAGGCGGACTGGGAGGTATGCTCGGTGGACTTTTTGGGAAATAAGAGTTTTAACATATTTTAAGGAAAGCCATTTGCAGAACAAATGGCTTTTTTTGTACCTTAAAGGGAGACCATTAAAATAAAAATCATTAAAGTTCACCTCCCCTTATACAAATTCCGAAAGGGGTATGAATATGATATAAAAACATAGAACTATGAAAAAGTACATTTATACCATCGGTTTTTTAACACTCCTATTGTTTTCTATGGCCAATTGTAGTGGTACAAAAAAAGCAATTGCCATAACAGATGATGAAAAAACAGCCTTTTCACAAACCGAAGGGGATACTATAGCCATCAAAGATGACAAAACAGAATACGAGATCATCATCATAGAGCCGGGTTTCAATTTTTGGCTACAAAGTATTGCAAAGCCAGAAGGGTATTATTCCCAGTCGTATTTGGAGAATAGAAACCAAATTTATGTTTCCGAGTGGAATTCCAGAGTACTTCAGCCCTATAGGTTTAACCCTAATCTCTATGAGCTACAGATAGACTACAATCCCAATATAGACTACGGGTATGAGGTTAACTATAAGCTATATAATTACTTCATCTATTTCCAACGCAAATACAATCAAAGACTAGGACCATTTGTTCCTAGAGTATAAAAAGTTATCTTTGTCCGCGATTATTAGAAGTATGAAGAAATTAAAAGAACGTTGGGGAGTAACCTCAAACCTACAGTTGGCCATAATATTTATTGTGTTCTCCATAACTGGATCTTCAGCCGTATATGCGGCAAAGCCTTTTCTACAATGGATTGGGTTTTCTAGAGATAACTTTTCGCCAGATTTTCTATGGGGCGGTCTAATCTATTTATTCTTTAGGATATTATTGATATTCCCCATATACCAATTTCTTTTGGTAATCTATGGTTGGTTGTTTGGCCAATTTAAATTCTTTTGGGAGTTTGAGAAGAAGATGTTGAATCGCATGGGCTTGGGCTTTATACTTAAGTAGATAGCACTAGTCCCACGGCCTGCATTAGGTCCTATCCAAGAAACTGATTGTCAAACACTGCTACGAAAACAGTGACCCAAACCGAAAGGCATGGCTTGGAAACTGGTTCTAATCTACACTTGGCTGCGGCACAATAATTAGAGGGTCCGATGAATAAATTATATTTTTATTAACAATCATTGTGTTGGGTTACCAGTAGTTTTGAAGGGTGAAATTTAATTTTAAAAATATCGTTTTTACTATTATTGCCTCACTCTTGGTGGGTTTAATACTACTTCCTTCGGTATTAAAGTTAAAACATGCCATTTTTGAGCACCAAACCATTGTTTGTAAGGAAAAGGGCAAGCTGCATTTCCATGAAGTAGAATTGGACTGTGATTACCACAAATTTAATCTGACACATTATTACACTCATTCCCAACCCGAGTTCAATACCTTTACCAACACACCGAAATCGGAAAAAATTATAAACTTTTATAATTTTCTAAGCAAGTATCAAAAACTTCATTTTTCCAGACGGGGACCTCCATACATATTCTAATACCTCGCACCTAACTTATATATCGTAAATGCCCTAAATGTAAACGTTACAATCCATACTAATATGGATATTTCCGTTAGCAGCTATATTGGAGCTATGCCTTTATTTCATAATAATCCCTAAGGGAATGTAACTTAAAGGCCCACTATATAGGTTTCCTAAACCATAATTAACAATATAAGGTTAACGAACTAACAATAGCTAGTTCCTTCCATTACCCATAATATACAGTAAATGAAAAATTATATTCTGTCAATAATCT
>JBFHGV010000089.1:0-8396 GCA_041582955.1 Arenibacter sp. | reverse complement strand
TGTGTTTTTTACAAATATTATTGGTGATCTTGATACCCCGGGTACCGTTCCTCCGGAGGGGGAAGTAGATGTGCGAAATGTTTGTCAAACTTCCGGTATTGAAACCAATACAGGGGTGATACATGTATTGGAAAATAGTCATACCATGTTCTATTTTGTTCAAACCCATTTTTCTGAATTATAAAAAATACGCAATGCAAAAAATAAATAAAATTTTAGTTGTGGCAATTGCCTTGCCTTTAATAATCTGGTCCTGTACCAAAGTTGAAGTCGGTTATTTAAGTGATTACATCAAGTTTGAAAGTCCTATTTTATACGTAAAATCAGGTAGTGATGTCACGTCAGGTAAGTTGTTGCCAGATGGCTCAACCAAACCGTTAACGGTAGAAATGCTAGAGATCCGTAATAAGGAGACCGGTGAAATTGCTACAGATTTGTTAACACCTAGGCCTTTGATAATGTGGACCGAAGCCTATTCTTATGAAACGGATAGTACCCTGGCCCAGATAGAGGCTAAGCTTAATACCGTTGAGGTTCCTGCCTTTGAATACAATACGGTGAACGGTGAAATAAGATGGAATACCAATACTAGGTATGCTGAGGCTGAAGCATATGAATTTGATCTTCAAGTGTCCAATGTAAGGGGTACCAAGACCTATCCGGGTCTTGGACAGGTGGTTATGCAGCCTTTTGAACCGGTAACCTATGTAACTGGGTCGCGTATACAGGTTAGGCGAGTAACTCCAGCAGCAACACTTTATTCCTATATAGAGAATATAGATGCATTAAAAGATGGAACCAGTGAGATAAATACGGTGACCAAAATCTCAGATGAGTCATCACCTGGGGTTACTGTAAAACTTAAGGTTGTAGATAAGAATGGTACGCCCTTTAATCCTAAAGAAGGAGAGGTACTGCCAAATTGGCCCGGCTTTAACCTGCCGTATTATGAGCAATCATCTATAGATACCGAACTAACCGATGAGGAATTTATTTTCCGTTTTCCGGTTGCGCCCTTTCCTTATTATTCCTGGTACGGCGCCGCTCATAATCGCTTTAGATATTATCACATTCCAGACGACGCCATTGGTGTAATAGATCATGAGGATTATAATCCTGAAGATGAGTATTGGTTAAATTTTAGGACCAATCTTCAAATTAATGGGCCTGGCACCTGGGAAATAAAGATTGTGTATCCCAATGTAACCCATAAGTAAGAACAGAGTGTAGTGCGATGAGTAGTTGAAGCTGTTTATGGCCAAAGAATATTGCCATGAAGCAATGTTTTTAATAGAATTAAAGGAAAAAATCCCGACAACCCTGGTTGTTCGGGATTTTTTATGTTCTGTACGGGGTGATGGGTCTATGACTTGTCTTCTTGGTAATGGGTTTAAGTCTTAACCTGTGCCTTTACAGTACTCAGTGGGCCAGCTTTGGATAAATTTACTATTCTGTTTAATACTGTGTGTTGCAGTTTCTTAGGGCTTAAAATTGTTAAATGCAAAAGAATTGCTTTTGGGTATATGGCGTATTGTATGATGTAAAAGGCTTGCTTAGCTATTGGAGTTGGTAGGAAATGTAAGTTTTTGTTTACTTATTAAAGATAGCTTAATAAATGCGTTTTAAATTCTTGTTTTTCATTTTTTTTCAATCTAAATATTATGTTTTTGCGGTAGGTCAATGTAATCTGTATTCTTATTTTTGTGGTAATAAATTATTTTTTTTGTCGATTGAACGGTTAGTTCGGTTAAAATAGTATTGAAAGTGGTTAATATTGAGATTGATAATGAGAAATTATGCTGTAATTTTGTTGCTTCATTAATTTATTTCAACTATTAAAAGTGGGTTTATTAACTTTTTGTTATATAGAGATAAGATAATGCAGCCTTTCTATTGGGTCTTGGAGGTTCCAAGGTTGGATAGTAAGGGTAAATAATACTAAAGTTTCCTGGGTATGAAAAAATGCTTTGCGTTTGTTGGTTTTGTTTTTTTAATGCTCTTTCAGGGTTATGCCCAGAATAGGGGAGGGGCTGAAAAATGGACTGAGGCCCAAATTGATGCATTTATTGAAATGTCCGAATTAATTCCTATCCAAGTAACAGGGGATAAGGATAACAGGATCAACATTGTTATAGTGAACCAGTGGAGCTCAATGGATGAGGAACCTTATAATTCCCCTGATATGAGGGGCGAATTTGTAAAGGATATAGAAGAATCCTTGGTTGCTGCCCTTACCTATGGTGATGAAAGGGCGCAAACGGCATATTCCCATTACAAAGAGTTTTTTAATGTGTACGGATTGTGGATGCCAAATACTCCAGAGTGGAAAAAGGGCATAGATCTGGAGGCTATGGATGCCATTCGTGACAAGTTGTTCCTGCCATGGAAAAATGAACACCGGGGATGGGTTACTTTTTTAATAATGCCCAACCGGGAAAAAGGTGGAGGCGGAGCCGCCCGTAATTTAGAGAAACGGGTAGGTAATGCGGTTATTGCGGGGAACGGAATAGGGAAAATGTTGCATGAGATTTCCCATACCTGTATGAGTATAGGGGATGAATATACCACGGCCGCAACAGGTACCAGTGCTTTTCCTACCTATTCCGCGGACTTGGAATATGAAAGGGATAAGATTAAATGGAGAAAATGGATAGAGCCTACTACTCCATTGCCAACCCCATATGAGGCAGAGTACTTGGATAAGGTGGGAGCTTTTGAAGGGAATCAGTATCACCTTGTGGATTATTATAGGTCTACGGCTCAAGGGTGCATTATGGGGGCAGGGGTTTTTGATAATACAGAGGAAATGTGCCCCATATGTAACCAAAGGGTTTCCATGAGGGCGTATGATCTGGTAGATATTATAAAAAGTACTGTCCCTGAACAAAAATCAATTGAAATTAACGGAAGTAAAAAGATTCGTTTTGCTGTAGATCATATTGTTCCAGAACCCAATACCCAAGTGGTAAGATGGTTTTTAAATGGAAAATTGATTGCCAGCGGTGTTGATGAACTGGAAGTGGAATTTGGGGAAATAGCAGAATATGAACTCATCTGTTCCATTACTGATGAAACCTCCAATATTAGGCCTGATCCACCATTTGCCAGATTCCCTAAGGTTGAGGTCCAATGGAATGTGTTAAATTCTGCACCAACTTCAAATGCCAAGCCATTGGAGGTTAAAACCCGCACTAAGAAAGTTAATGGCCAAGCTGGACTTTTCTCTGTGACGCCTGTTGTTTCTGGAGGGGTGCCCCCCTTTACCTATAAATGGTCCAATGGAGGATCTTTGGAAACGCTTGAAGATGTAGGGGTGGGTATTTATGATGTTGTGGTTACGGATAGTGAGTTTAGGACTGCCAAAGCCCGTGCTTCTATTTATGAAAGTAGTTATGGGAGTTTGGGGGCAACCAAGAAAAACAAGAATAATAAAAAGAAGAAATCCGCTATAAAGGTAGTGGCAGATGTTAAAGCTTCTGAAATCAATAAAGATAACGGGACCATAGCACTGAGTGTTGTCGGTGGCCAGTTGCCCTATACCGTAAAATGGAAAAATGCGGAATATGAATATGGGAAAAGCTTTGTTTATGAGCCAGAAAATGCTGCGATAACGCTGCCGGAACATCAATTTAAGACATTTTTTAGTGCCAGTAACAATTCCTATTTGGATTGTAAAGGAGGTGAAGGTTCTGTTTCTTGGGATATAGAAGTGGCCAATAGTGGTTTTTATCCTATAGATGTGATTTATGGTGGTATTGACTTGAAGGGGTCCGATGCCCAGATTTCCGTCAATGGGAAATTGGAAGCCAAGACTATGCACTTCAACCAGACAAGGCCACTATATACAGGCTGGGATGTGGCAACTATGAAAGTATATCTCAATGAAGGGGTAAATAAAGTGGCTATTGTTTCCAATGGGCAATCTATACCCAATATTAATTATTTAAGGGTTCCCATCAGTGTAAAATCCAAGATGGCCATTGAGGATAAAAGAATAAACCTCGCGCCCGGGGATTATAGCTATGTGGTAACAAGTGGTGGTGACCAGCTGTTGGAGGGTGTGGTAACGGTGCCTGAAGTATATCCTTTTGAGATAGGTAAGTTGGAAATTGAAAATAAGGGCGGAGCTGTGACAGTTGTGGACCCAATTCCGGGATATACCTATAAGTGGTATGCGGCCGATGCAAGAAAAACAAAAGGAGAGTCTTATGAAGAGCCTTTGGCTATAGGTAATTCTTTTGTGCCCAAGACAGTTGGGAATTATTATGTGGCTGCACAAAACAATTTATCCAGGGCCGAAAGTAGCAACAGGATTGGTTTTGGGGTAGACGATTTGGCCAACAAAAGACCAATTGCTATAGATCCATCAGAGTTGGGGTATGAGAGTATCAAGATGTGGTTTGATGCCAGTGATATTGATGGCAATGGTAAAGCAGATGAGGTTTACCCACAACGCGGGCCGGTAGCGGATTGGAAAGATAAGCTCAGAAGGAGCCCCAACGAGCTGTTTATGAAATACGAGCCCAATAAATTGAATGGTAAAGGTGTTGCTGCTTTTGATCATGTGTGGGTGTCTATTATGAAAAAAGAAGTGAAAGATTATCAGACTCTCATAATGGTCTATAAGGAAAGTAGTATGTCCTTTCCGGGAACAAGTCTCTTCAGGGGATCCAATGGTTGGTTGGGAAAAAGTAAGGACTCCGACAAGGCTATTTTCGACATGGATAATATTGATCCCAAAACCAAAAACGGAAAGGTGTTCTTGAACGGAATTCAAATAGATCCGTTCAATACACCAAATCCAATGGACTTTTGCATCCTAACGGTACAGTTGGAATCCAAGTCCAATTCGGGCCTAGCTAGGACCGAAGGTCTTTGGGAGGGGGCCGTTGCCGAAATGATCCTTTTGGATAGGGAACTTGAGGAATGGGAGCGAAAAGGCGTAGAGGAATACCTTAGAAGAAAATGGTTCTCTACCGTGGATGTTAAGTTTTAAGATATTACCAATAATAAGAAAAACGAATTATATAACACTTAAATTTTCTAAATGTCTAGGAGAAATTCAACTTTTGCAATACCACATATTTGTTTAGTTCTTTTTGGTTTAATTCTGCTTATAGGTCTTTCGTCCTGTAAGGAGGAAAAGGTGGCCGTGGCGACCAAAAAACCGAACATAATCTATATTATGACAGATGATCATGGCTACCAGGCTATGAGCGCTTATAATGGAGAATTGAACCAAACCCCTAATATTGATAGGATTGCCAATGAGGGTGTAAAGTTTACAAGAAGTTTTGTTACCAATTCCATTTGTTCGCCCAGTAGGGCTGTAATGCTTACCGGTAAATTTTCTCATTTAAACGGACAGCAGATCAATAGCCAAAGATTTGATGGCAGCCAAATGACATTCCCCAAATTGTTGCAAAAAGAAGGCTATCAAACCGCTATGATAGGTAAATGGCATTTGGGAAGCGACCCCACTGGATTTGACTATTGGAACATTTTACCTGGCCAGGGAGATTATTATAACCCTGATTTCAATAAAATGGGAGTAAAAGAAAGGGTAGAGGGGTATGTAACCAGTCTCATCACCAAGTTTAGTTTGGATTGGTTAAAAAACAGGGACCAGGAAAAGCCTTTTGCCATGTTAATGCACCATAAGGCCCCGCACAGATGTTGGATGCCCGATACTACCTATTTGGAAAAATATAACGATGTAAAGTTTCCCTTGCCCGATAATTTCTACGATGACTATGATAATAGGACGGCGGCCGCAAGCCAGAAGATGCATATAAAGGACTTTTGTCCTGTGAACGATCTTAAGATGTATGACAAAGAGGGGGAAATAGATGGTCCATTGCGTAAGTATTTTGAAAGACAAATTAACCGTATGAATCCAGAGCAGCGCGCAGCCTGGGATAAGGCCTATGACAAGGAGATCAAATATTACAAGGAAGCTAACCTTGAAGGTAAGGAGTTGATGGAATGGAGGTACCAGAGATATCTTGAGGATTACCTAAGATGTATTGCTTCTGTTGATGATAGTGTGGGTGAAATATTGGATTATTTGGAAGAAAACGGTTTGGCCGAAAATACCCTTGTGGTATACACCTCTGATCAAGGATTTTATTTGGGAGAGCACGGCTGGTTCGATAAAAGATTTATGTATGAGGAATCGTTCCGTACACCACTGGTAATGAAATTGCCATCCAGGTTTAAAAAAGGAACCGTAGATCAATTGGTGCAAAATATAGATTATGCCCCCACTTTCCTGGAATTGGCCGGTGTAGAAGTGCCCGAGGAAATGCAAGGGAAGTCTTTGCTGCCAATCTTGGAAGGAAAGGATAAAACGGAATGGAGAGATGCACTTTATTATCATTACTACGAATACCCAGGCCCACATTCCGTAAAAAGACATTATGGGGTAAGGACAGACAGGTATAAGTTAATTCACTTTTACAACAATATAGATCAATGGGAACTTTATGACCTAAAAGAGGATCCCACTGAGATGAACAATTTATACGGACAGGAAGGTTATGCTGAAATAACCCAAGATCTTCATGAAAAATTGGCCGGATTAAGAGAGCAATACAAGGACACTACTGCATTGGTGACCAATTAACAAAAAATACGGGGTCTGTGCTTATGTACAGCCCCCATATAACATTTATAAAATATGAAATATAAAATTCCCCCACTATTATTTCTTCTGTTTGCATTTGCTTCTATAGGTTGTTTTGGGCAAGTAGATTCCCCCCGACCCGTAATGGTCTTTATTCTAGGTGGCCAGTCCAATATGGATGGTACCGGAAGAGCTGAAGGTCTGCCAGAGGAGTACGCGCTGCCCCCGGAAAATAGTATGACATGGGACAATAAAAAGAAAATGTGGGTGACATTGGGAACCGACACTTTTGCTGAACGCAGAAAATTCAAATTCGGACCGGAAATTGCTTTTACCCATCTGCTTGCCAAAAAATACCCCAAACATACCATAGCCATAGTCAAGACCTCCGGAGGTGGTACCAAATTGTGGAAACATTGGCTACCTGGTAAACCCATGTACGTAAGGTTTCTCAAGAATATGGAGAATGCCCTTGAAAATTTAGAGGGTGACGGCAGGCCTTATGAAATTAGTGGGATGTTGTGGATGCAAGGGGAATCCGATGCGGAATTTTTGGAGTGGGCCAATGCCTATGAGGACAATTTAAAATTACTCTTTAAGGACGTAAGAAAACAGACAGGGAAAGATAACCTGCCCATTGTTATGGGGCGAATCTCCATTGGTCTTCTGAGAAAAACCCCTTGGAACTTTGATTTCACCGAGGTGGTCCAGGCAGCCCAGGACAGGGTGGCTGCAGCAGATAAATATGTCCGTATCATCAATACCGATAAACTTGAAACTTGGGAGGACAATACCCATTTTAATTCAGAATCCAATATTTGGCTGGGTAAAAAGATGGGGAAATTCATGTTAAAACTTATAAAGTAAAAGGGACAAGAAATCCAAAATCAAATCAAATCACAACTCGGTTTTTAAAGTCATTTTAATTATAGGTTTAGTTTGAATTTAAGAACCAGTGTCAAAATAGTTTAATCAGTATTAATCTAAATAACAACTCAAATGAAACAAAAACGTAAGATTAGTTGCAAATTGAAACTTTGCAATGCAATGCTTTTATTCCTTTTTAGTACGATAGGAGTATTAGCTCAGACGGTAACTGGGACAGTAACCAGTAATGACGGACCCTTACCGGGTGCCAGTGTTATCCAAAAAGGAACTTCAAATGGGGCAATTGCCGATTTTGACGGAATGTATGAGCTTACCTTGACGGAAGGAGAAAAAACACTTGTATTTTCGTATTTGGGATACCAAAACTTAGAAGTCCCGGTAGGAGGAAACACTACAGTAGATGGATTTTTACAGGAAGATGCCCAAGCCTTGGATGAGGCGGTAGTGGTAGGTTACGGAGTACAGAAAAAGGAAAATTTAACTGGATCCGTTTCCATTGTAGGCGAAGAAATGTTCGACAATAGACCAGTGGCCAACGCGCAACAAGCGTTGCAAGGTGCCTCCCCCGGCCTACAGATTTCTACCTCCAGTGCAACAGGTGAGCCTGGAGCGGCAATGAATATGAGCATTAGGGGTTTAACATCTCTGGAAGGTGGAAACGCTCCTTTGGTCCTAGTGGATAATATCCCAATGGGGATCAATGATATTGACCCGAATGATATTGCAACCATATCCATATTGAAAGATGTTGCAGCTTCGGCCATATATGGTGCAAGAGCTGCTTTTGGGGTAATATTGATTACTACCAAAAGTGGTAAGAAAGGCGATGGGGTCAAAATTTCCTACTCCACCAATTATGCCATCACTTCCCCCATGAACATGC
>JBFHGV010000088.1:0-8488 GCA_041582955.1 Arenibacter sp. | reverse complement strand
AGTAGGGGCTACGGCACCACAGGCTGCTGGGGTAATACATACCGATTTTGAGAAGGGATTCATTAGGGCGGAAGTAATTGCTTATGAGGATTTTGTAAGCTTCGGCAGTGAGGCCAAGGTTAAAGAAGCAGGTAAGATGCGCGTAGAAGGGAAAGAATACATTGTAAAAGATGGAGATGTGATGCACTTTAGGTTTAATGTGTAATTATTATATTATTTATAATCCGTTTACCGTGTTTTAGGAACAGGTTGATAGGATAGGGAAAAACACAATTAAAAAAGGCCAACTTAGTGTTATAAGTTGGCCTTTTTTTGGGCTACAAGTCTTTTTTATAGGTTCTTCTACGTTTATATATTTTAGGGTCAAAATGTTTCCAAAGTTGGCGGATGGCCACATTTTCTTCCAGTTCAGGAGTTCTTACGCAATTTTCCACTCCCTTGGCTTTAAAGGTTTTGTAGTATTCGTTGAACATCACGGCGGTTACCCCTTTGTTCTGGTATTCAGGATGCACACCAATGAGGTAAAAAATAACCTCTTTACTATTTTTTTTAGCGTTCAAAAGATGAAATAGGCCAAAAGGGAATAGTTTGCCATTAGCTTTTTGCAATGCCTTGGAAAAAGAGGGCATAACAATTCCGAAGGCTATTAGATTGTCGTCTTTATCCAGGATAAATTTTATGTATTCCGGATTTATAAAACTGATGTATTTTTTCTTGAAATATTCTTTTTGGATGTCGGTGATACGGACAAAAGAAGATAAGGAGGAATAGGTCTCGTTAAAAAGGTCGAACATCTTATCGGCCCATGGCATAACGTCCTTGGTCTTGCTAAAGTTTAACTCCTTTACCCCATAGCGTTTTCTTACCAATTCGTTTGCTTTCTGGAAAAATTTGGGTTCTGCATTGCTGAACGGGAATTTATTTTCCATATATTCCTTTTCCTTAATAAACCCGTGGTGTTCAAAATGGTTTACGTAATACGGATGGTTGTACCATGTAATCATGGTGCCGATATGATCAAACCCTTCCGTTAGTACACCCACCTTGTCCAAATTTGAAAAACCAACGGGCCCTTCCATATAGGAAAGCTTGTTCTCTTTTCCTATTTCGGCAACCTTATTGAACAGTGCCTCCGAAACTTCATAGTCATCAATAAAATCAAACCATCCAAAACGCATTTTCTTTACATTTTGGTCATTGACCTCCAAACTGTTTATAATGGCAGCAACCCTACCTACAATTTTATTGTCTTTGTACGCCAAATAAAACCATGCATCTGCATCCTTAAAAACGGGGTTTTTATTTTTATCAAAGGTCTCCAGCTCATCATTGATAATAGGGGGGACCCAGTATGGGGAGCCCTTGTATAGTGAAAATGGGAATTTTACGAAATCCTTGAGTTCCGATTTTGTTTTTGCTTCTTTTAAAGTAACCATACCTTATTTTGTTGTATGGTTCAATATTAGGAATATTAATCTATAGGAAAAAGTGCAAAAGTTATTTTATTAGAAATCTATTTCTGAATCCTTCCTATTTTTTTTCTTTAGTTTTCGCAATTGCTTTTTGCTGGGACCCAAATCCACATCTTCGGCGCCACTGCCTTTTTTCTTTTTTTTCTTCTTTTTCTTCATGGCGTTTTTGTTGATTGGTCCTCCATTTTCTCCTGCATTCTGATCTTCTATAGCCTTTAGTTTGTCCCTGTGCATATCTAATCTGTAAGAGAACCCTAGGGCAGCAAAAATCCTTGTAGGCGTATTTTTGAAGCTTGCGCCCAAGTTAATATCGGCTTGCATATTTTCATTTAACAAATGGGCAACGCCACTGCGAAGCAGCACATCCGAATATCTGTCGCTCTTTATCCCTTGATGTTCTGCGAAGACGCTCCATTTTGGATTTCTAAAGGCATGGGAAAGGGAAACGGTATAGTTCCATTCAGGAAAATCGGTTCCCAATCTATCATAGGCCACATTGGAAATAAGTACAAATCTAGGGGTAAGCCTGCTTTGTGTGGCAATCATTACCCTTGGGGAAACGGTGGGGTCCCCACTATAAAAAGGGTTGTCGCCCAGGACAAAATTGGCCCCTGCATAGACTGATATGGCCGGGATAAGGTTTTTTAGCTTAAAGCCGTAATTGGCCTTCCAACTGTATAGATTGGGCTTGTTCTTCTCCGGATTCTTATAAGGGTCGAAAACCAAAAATTTTAATCCCAACCTATTACGGGAGAAATCGGTATTTCTGACCTCCACACCTGAGTTGAGATAGGTTTTTTTCTGATCGTCAAAAGTACCCTCGTAATTTATCTCCAAGGTTTCAAAAAGCAGTCCATAGCGCAAAGATAACTCGGCCCCCAAAATATTGGATTCGGTAGAAAGCCTAGTGTGGTCCTGTTGTTCATAACCAACGCCCAATTCTGCCTGTAATACATTGGTGCCCACGGCATAGGCACTTACAGAAAGTCCCGGTCTATTGGAATTGATAACGTCTGTATACTGGGAAAAACCAATCCAAGGCAGGGCGAAAATTCCAAATATTAGTATTTTTTTCAGTTGTTTCGTGGAAACATTATATTCCATAGGAACTATTTTATTATTATTTTAAGACTTTTGCACTATTATTACAACGTTAGAATTGTACTTTTGATATAAAATTTGTCTACTAATTATGGGTTTTTTAAAAACGATACTAATTGTACTCTTAGTATACTATTCTCTTAAGTTTCTGGCAAAGTGGTTTGCGCCCAGATTGTTCAGGTATGCCGCAAAAAAGACCGAGGAGCATTTTAAGGAAAAGTTTGAGGGTTTTGCCAATCAGAACCCTGCAAATGAAGAGCAAGTAGGGGATATTATTATTGAAAAGCAGACAAAGAAAAAACCTAGTTCCAACAATAAGGTTGGGGAATATATAGATTTCGAGGAAATTGAATAACCATTTACCATAACCAAACATGAGAAACGGTCTAAGAGCCTTTTTTATCCATTTTTTTGTAACTGCATTTTTTGTTTTAGTCGCCCTGGCCTATTTCCACCCCGTACTACAAGGGAAGGTAATACAGCAGTCCGATATTGTCCAGTTTACGGGAATGGCCAAAGAACAAAACGATTTTAGAAAAAAGACGGGGGAGGAACCGTATTGGACCAATAGTGCTTTTGGGGGTATGCCCACTTATCAATTGGGGGCCTATTACCCACATGATTACGTAAAAAAATTGGACAGGTTAATCCGATTCTTGCCAAGGCCGGCCGATTATCTTTTTATTTACCTCATAGGGTTTTATATTTTGCTCTGTTGTCTTAAGGTAGATTATAAACTGGCGGTATTAGGGGCTTTGGCCTTTGGTTTTTCTACCTATATGATTATTATTTTGGGAGTGGGACATAATGCCAAAGCCCATGCCATAGGGTATATGCCTATGCTCTTGGGAGGGATAATACTGGTTTTTAGGAAAAAGTATCTATGGGGTTTTCTGCTTTCTGCCATAGCCATGGCCTTGGAAGTTGGAGCCAACCACTACCAAATGACCTATTATTTTATGTTGTTGGTGCTTATCCTTGGAGGAGTGTATTTGGTAGATGCCATAAAAGAAAAAAAAGTGAAGCATTTTGGTATTTCCGTAGGAATATTGTTGTTGGCCGTTTTTCTCGGAATTGCTGCGAATGCCACTAGCCTGATGGCAACCAAGGAATATGCGGATTGGAGTACCAGGGGAAAATCTGAACTTAGCATTGACCCCAATGGCAATACCCTGGAGAAAGGCAGCGGATTGGACAGGGAATACATTACCCAATTTAGTTATGGCATAATGGAATCTCTAAACTTATTTGTGCCCAGACTTTTTGGAGGCTCCGGTGGCGAAGATTTAGGGACCAATTCCAAGACCTATACCTTTTTGACCGAAAATGGTATTTCTAGGACCAAGGCTAAGGAGTTTACCAGTAGTTTGCCTTTGTATTGGGGAGATCAGCCAATTGTTGCCGCCCCGGCCTATATAGGGGCAGTAGTGTTTTTTCTTTTTGTCTTATCGCTCTTTTTGGTGAAGGGAAAAGTTAAGTGGTGGCTGTTGGGGGGAAGTATAATGGCGCTTCTACTTTCATGGGGAAAGAATTTTGGTCTACTTACCGATTTTATGATAGATTATTTTCCCCTGTATAACAAATTTAGGGCGGTTTCGTCCATTCAGGTGATCTTGGAACTCTGCGTTCCCGTTTTGGCCATTTTGGGCCTTGTGGAACTGTTTAATAAAAAGAACGACAGCGCCAAGAAATTAAATGACCTAAAAATTTCTGTTTTCATCACCTTGGGTCTTGGTGTGCTGCTTTTTTTGATAAAAGGATTTTTCGATTTTGTGGGGCAGAATGATGAAACCTATAGGCAGTATTATGGTGATGATATCGTATCCCTGATTGTGGCAGACCGCAAGGCCGCTTACAGTTCGGACCTAATTAGATCTATGGTCTACATTGGTTTGGCCGCCTTGGTGATATGGTTTTTTATCAAGGACAAATTAAAACAAAATTTGGTAGTACTGTTATTGGGTGCTTTACTGTTGTTTGATTTGGTAGGTGTAGCCAAACGCTATGTCAATGAGGACGATTTTGTTGCCCAGCGAAGAATGTTGGAGCCATTCCAAGAGACCGATGTGGATAAACAAATTGCGCAGGATACCACGATTTTTAGGGTTTATGATCCCTCGGAAATAGGAGGTAGCGGAAGAACCCCATATTTTCATCATTCTATTTGGGGGTACCATGCGGCAAAGCCCGCAGGAATCCAAGATCTTTACGATTTTCATATATCCAAGAACCACGTTGGGGTGTTAAGTATGCTCAATGTAAAATATGTGGTGCAACAGGATGAGGAGGGCAATACCTATCCGGCGTTAAACCCTGATGCCAATGGAAATGCCTGGTTTATAAATGAATTGATTCCGGTGAACAATGCCAATGAAGAAATTATGGCCTTGAACAACTTGGATGTGAAAAATAAGGCGGTGTTTAATAGGTCTGTCTTTACTGCTAAGGATAAATTAAATTTTGAGACCGACTCTACATCAATTGTACAACTTACCCATTATGAACCCAATCACTTAACCTATCAATCCAACAATAGCCATACAGGGGTGGCGGTATTTTCCGAGATGTACTATCCCAACGGCTGGAACGCCTATATTGATGATAAATTGGTACCACATTTTAAAGTAAACTATGTTTTAAGGGCAGTGGAAGTTCCGGCTGGGAAACACAAAATAGAATTTAGGTTTCAACCTACCCTTGTTGAGGTAGGGGGCAAAATAACCATGGCCAGTTCCATTTTGTTGATCTTGGTTCTGCTGTATGGAATTGCACACGCCATTATGAAGTCAAGAAAAAATACCAAGGCTTAATGCAAAAAGTGCTCATCATCACGTATTATTGGCCACCGGCAGGAGGACCAGGTGTACAGCGATGGTTGAAGTTTGTAAAATACCTCAGGGATTTTGATATTGAGCCCATTGTATATACACCTGAAAATCCCAATTACCCCATAACCGATACCTCCTTTATAAATGAGGTTCCAGAGGACATTAGGGTATACAGAAGAAAGATTTTTGAACCCTATGCCCTGGCCGGTATTTTTTCCAAAAAAAAGACAAAGCAGATAAGCGCGGGCATCATTGCCTCCAAGAATCAGTCGATATTGGAAAAAGTACTGTTGTGGATACGGGGCAATCTATTTATTCCAGATGCTAGAAAGTTCTGGGTGGGGCCATCTGTAACTTTCGTGAGGGATATTTTGGAAAAGGAGGATATAGGAACGGTTATTACCACTGGGCCTCCCCACAGTGTTCATCTTATTGGACGCGAGTTAAAAAGACGATTTACAATTGACTGGGTTGCCGATTTTAGAGATCCCTGGACCTCTATAGGATATCATAAAAAACTAATGCTTAGCCCTGTCTCAAAACGAAAACACAAACGTCTGGAACATTCGGTCCTAAATGAGGCCGACAAAATTATTGTGACCAGTAATACTACAAAAAGTGAGTTTGCTGCTATTACCAAGAAACCTATAAAGGTCATTACCAATGGTTACGATACTTATGCAGCCATAAAGGAGCCTTTGGACGAGGCTTTTACCCTTTCACACATTGGGTCTTTACTTACAGGGAGAAACCCTCATAACCTTTGGAAAGCCCTGTCTGAGTTGATCCGTGAATTTGCCGATTTTAAAGAAGCTTTTAGACTGCAACTGGCCGGAGTGGTAAGTTCCGATGTTTTGGAAAGTATTTATTTTTATGGGTTACAGCCCTATACCGATTTATTGGGGTATATTTCACACGAGGAGGCGTTGCAATATCAAAAAAGGTCTCAGGTATTGTTATTGATAGAAATAAATGCAGAGGAGACCCAAGGTATTATCCCGGGAAAAGTATTTGAGTATATGGTCGCAAAAAGGCCTATATTGGGTGTTGGTCCGGCAAACTGGGAAGTGGGCCGGTTGATTACGGAATCCAATACGGGGAAAACCTATGACTATGAACAATATGAAGCACTGAAGGAAGTGTTGTTGCAATGGTTTAGGGATTATAAAATGGGGAAATTAGGCTTGTCAAATGCAAAGGTGGAGCCGTATCATAGAAGAGAATTAACCAGGAAATTGGCCGAGTATCTAAGATGGGAATAGTCTTAAAGCAATCTTTGAACAATACGCTGATCACTTATGGTGGTTTTGTGATAGGGGGGCTAAATCTACTTTTTCTATATACGCGTTTTTTAACAGATGAATACTTCGGATTGGTCAATGTAATTCTTTCGGCCTCCGCGGTCCTAATGCCTATATTGGCATTTGGGATCCCCAATACCCTGGTCAAATATTTTTCCAGTTTCCAGGATCATAACAATAAGGACGCATTTTTAACATTAATGATTTTGTTGCCGCTAGCACTTATTGTGCCTATAGGAGTTATTTCTTATTTGGCCAATGAGACCATAGGGAGCTTTTTATCCAAGGAGAACCCTATAGTAAAAGGCTATGTTTGGCATATATTTATTATTGGGGTGGCAATGGCCTATTTTGAAGTCTTCTATGCCTGGGCCAAAGTTCAAATGAAGTCGGTTTTTGGAAATTTTATGAAGGAGGTGTTCAGTAGGTTAGTGGTGGCCCTTTTGCTCTTTATGGTGTACATGAAAATTATATCTGTACTTACTTTTCTAAATGCCTTGGTAGGGATGTACCTGCTTAGAACCCTTTTAATGCAGATATATGCGCTAAGGTTGCAGCAACTAAAGTTTAATTTTAACTGGCCCAGCAATACTAGGGAGATTGTTAATTACAGTGCCCTGATTATTTTGGGAGGGTCCGCAGCCATTGTACTGCTAGAGGTAGATAAGGTAATGATCAATCAGTTTATAGAGATTGAAAATGTAGCTTATTACAGTGTTGCAGGTTATATTGCTACGGTCATCGCAGTACCCTCACGGTCCATGCATAATATAACCTACCCTTTAACGGCAGAAATACTGCACAAAAATGATATGCAGGCCCTAAAAAGGTTGTATCAAAAAAGCTCCCTGACATTGTTGATAGTCTCTGGGCTTATATTTATCCTAATTACCTTAAATTTAAATGATTTATATATCATGTTGCCCGATTCCTATCGTGGTGGATATATAATTGTCTTTATTATAGGATTGGCCAAGGTCTATGATGCCCTCTTGGGGAATAACAATGCTATCCTTTACAATTCGGATTTTTATAGGACATTATTGCTGATGGGGGTAGCCCTGGCTATACTTACTATTTTACTGAATCTTTGGTTAATTCCGAAATATGGTTTGGATGGGGCGGCCATTGCAAGCTTTTTGGCTTTTTTTGTTTACAACACCACAAAGTTGGTTTACGTACAACTCAAGTTTGCTATTCAGCCAATAACCAAAGAAACCATTAAGGTGATAGTATTACTTGTGCTCCTATCCCTGCTATTCTATTTTATAGTCTTGCCGTTTCACCCAATAATCAATATAGTAGTTAAAAGTGCTTTGGTAGCAGTTAGTTATGCTTTTGTCTTATACTATTTTAGGATTTCGGAAGATGTAAATGGGGCCATATCACTTTATTTAGGGAAGATTTTTGGTAACAAATGGCCTAAAAGGTAAAACCCCGTAGGAACGAATTCGCTACGGGGCTAAACAACTAACCAACCTAAAAACTATCTTTATTGAACTCTGTAACTTCTTCTAGAAGAAGTCGTTGATTTTTTTCTTGCACTATTGGCCGATGATTTTGCCACCGAACTTTTTGATATACCTGTAGATCTTATATTTGGTCGTTTAACAGCCGTTTTCCTTACAGCTGAACCATTGGAGCTTCTTTTTACCGAACTACTTCTTACAGCAGTATTTCTTGGACTTCTTTGGTATTCTTTTTTAGTTGAAGTCCTACTGCTGTGGGCAGGTCTGCTAACTACGGTTCTAGACCTTTTTACTGTATTGCCCTGAGTACTTTTGCT
>JBFHGV010000087.1:0-8526 GCA_041582955.1 Arenibacter sp. | reverse complement strand
ACGTCTGGCTTATTAAACAAAAATAGCATGTTGGCCAAAAAGGAACTTTATCCCCTAAAGGGAATTGTTACCGTGCTCAACACGCCGTTTACCAAGGAGGATACCATTGACAAGGCAGCCCTAAAGAACCATGTAGAGGAAGCGTTAAAGGCTGGAGTTGCGGGTATATTGGTACCTGCAATGGCCGCAGAAGTATATAAATTATCCCATTTGGAAAGATTGGAAATGCTTTCCACAGTCTTGGAAACCGTAGGGAACAGGATCCCAGTTATTGCAGGTGCAGGGGAAAGAGATCTATCCAAAAGCAAGGAGCTTTTAAAGGCTTATATGCAACTGGGCTGTAAGAATGTTCTATTCCAGATTCCTTTTATTGAGGAGCAACAGTTCAGAAACCATTTTATGGAATTGGCCCAACTAAATCCGGAAATGATAATGCTTCAAGATTGGGATGCTACCGGATACGGCCTATCGGACCAACTTATATGTGATTTGTTCGAAAAAGTGGCTGCATTCAAATGTTTAAAAATTGAAACAGTTCCTGCAGGCCCAAAATATTCCCGTATTTTGGAACTGACCCAGGGCACACTAAACCTTAGTGGGGGCTGGGCCGTTACACAAATGATGGAAGGACTGCAAAGAGGTGTTCATGCCTTTATGCCTACGGGCATGCATTTCATTTACACGGCCATATATCAATATTTTGAAGAGGGGAACATTGCAGAGGCAGAGGCCTTGTTCCAAAAGATAATTCCGGTATTAGCCTTTTCCAATCAGCACTTGGATGTTTCCATACATTTTTTTAAGCGTTTATTGTATCGCCAAGGAATGTATAACACCCCAAATGTTCGCCATCCTATACTCCCCTTTGACACCTTACATCAACAATTGGCAGACCAACATATAGACAGCATAATATATCTTGAAAACCAAATCAAGGCGCAAAAGACCAAAAAATCTTAGAATGAGATATTACCCATAGAAAATATCGCAGCGGGAATTCCCCAAAAAGGACATGATAAAAATTGCAATGGTCAATATATTATCTGTTTTATATAATATAATAGTGGTGCACCGCTGGCTTTTAAGGTTACTTTGTTATGAACTAAAGAATACATATGGCATTAGAATTAAAGGGGATTATACCCCCCATGATTACCCCCTTGACCGAAAATGGCGACTTAGATGAAAAAGGCCTAAAAAAACTTATAGAACACCTCATTTCTGGAGGGGTACATGGTATTTTCCTGTTGGGCACCAATGGTGAGGCACCAAGTCTTAGCTATGCCCTGCGCAAAGAGCTAATTTCCAAGGCATGCCAATACATTGACGGTAGGGTTCCTGTTTTAGTAGGAATTACCGATACCTCATTTAGCGGTTCCTTGGATATTGCCGCCCACTCCAAAGAAGCGGGTGCAGATGCAGTGGTGGTAGCCCCGCCATATTACCTCCCCATTTCACAAGAAGAAATGGTAGACTATCTGGAGCGTTTAATTCCGCAACTGCCCTTACCTACCATGATGTACAATATGCCCAGTTGCACCAAACTACATCTTTCGGTAGAAACCTTAAAAAAGGCCCAGGAGTTAGGTGCTGTGGGTATTAAGGACAGTTCTGGGGATATGTCCTATTTCTATTCCCTTGTGGAAGCCTTTAAAGAAACTCCGGAATTCTCCATCATCGTAGGGACAGAAATGTTCTTGCCAGAGACCATTCTATACGGTGGCCATGGTGCCGTGGCCGGAGGAGCCAACTTTTTCCCAAAACTCTTTGTAGACCTGTACAACGCCTCTAAGGAAGCCAATACCGAAGAAATTAAAAAACTACGGGAGCAGGTATACTATATAAACAACACCATCTATCGAGTGGGGCAATATACCTCCAGAATTACCAAGGGCACAAAATGTGCCTTATCCGTAATGGAAATCTGTGAAGACCATATGGCGATGCCCTTACAAAGGTTTAAAACCAAGGAACGCGAAAAGGTAAGGGGCTATTTGGAACAATATAATAGTTTAAGGGCCTAGAAAAAAGAATAATCTTTACTAGGCGCTGGCCTTGGCGGCAGCTACATTTTTAAAAGCTAAACATGAGCAAAACAATACAATGGGGTATCATGGGTACCGCCCATATCGCCACAGAACAAGTAATTCCGGCCATCCTAACCAGTCAATATGGACAGGTCCGTGCCATAGCCTCCAGGCATATCCAAAAAGCACAAAAGGTTGCGGATCATTTTGGTATTACAGTATCTTATGGCTCCTATGAAGAATTGTTGGCGGATGATGATATTGATGCGGTGTACATTCCACTGCCCAATCATCTACATGTTAAATGGGCCATAAGCGCCTTGGAAGCGGGCAAACACGTTTTGGTAGAAAAACCCATTGGGCTCTCTAGCACTGAAGCCAAAAAATTGTTGAATGCATCCCAAAAACATCCACATTTAAAGGTAATGGAAGCCTTTATGTACAGGCACCACCCACAATGGACAAAGACCAAGGAACTAGTGGACCAAGGTGCAATTGGTGACATAAAAACAATACAGTCTTCCTTCTCCTTTTTTGAGGACGATCCCAATAGTATTGTAAACAAAAAAGAATGGGGCGGAGGCAGTCTTATGGATATTGGCTGCTATTCTATTTCCCTCTCCCGATTTATTTATGGTTCCGAGCCCAAAAGCATTGCTGCGATCATAGATTATCACCCAGAATTTAAAGTAGACGTACTGGCCTCCGGAATACTGGAGTTTGACCAGGGTACCTCTATTTTTTTCAGCTCTACCCAATTGGCAGACAATCAACAACTGCAGATTTTTGGCACAAAGGGGAACATAAAAATGGAGCTCCCATTTAATCCCTCAATAGACCTTCCTGCAAAAATATGGCTCGAAAAAGAAGGTAAGGTAGAAACCATAACATTGGACATTTGCAACCAATACACCATACAGGCAGACCTGTTTGCCTTGGCCATTATAAACAATGCGCCGGTGCCCACTCCATTGGAGGATGCTATCTATAATATGATCATCATTGAAAAAATGAAAGAGAGCAATAAAAAGGGGCAACGGATACTGTTGTAATGGTATTTGCCCCTTTTATATTAAACGCCTTTATCAAATGAGGTATGTACTCCTGCTTTTGTAATAATTATCCTGTTTAAAATGCCTACTGCATCTTCAGAACCATTGGGATAGCTACATTTTCAAATCCCAAATCAATGGAAGTAGGTAATACACAAAAATTGTTAGCAACACAATAGACAGGATATTCAACCAAAAACCTTTTTTAACCATGTCTTCCATTTCCAGGTATCCAGCTCCAAATACCACGGCATTTGGTGGTGTGGCAACCGGCAGCATAAAGGCACAGGATGCGGCCAATGTAGCTGCTATCATCAAGTAATAAGGGTGAACGTTAAGAACAGGGGCAAGGGAAACCAAAACAGGCAATAATATCGCCGTGGTGGCAATATTGGAGGTTATCTCGGTCATGAAATTCACTATGGCTATCAACACCAACAACAACAAGACAAATGGCAACACCTCCAAGGCCGACAACCTTTCTCCAATCCAAAGTGCCAGACCACTTTCATCAAATCCTACTGCCAAGGTCAATCCCCCTCCAAATAGAAGTAAGATTCCCCATGGCAATTTTACGGCATCTTCCCATGATAGCAAACTTTTGCTTTTCTTAGTTGTTGGCAATAAAAACAGTATTATAACAGCGGCCATGGCAATAATGGTATCATCCATAGCGGGCACTAATTTCTGCAAAAGAAAGGAACGTGCTATCCAGGCAAAAGCCGTTAAGGCAAATACCGCCAAAACCATTTTTTCCTCAAAGCCCATTTTCCCCAATGCTTTAAGACGCAACGCTATCTCTTTTCGTCCTCCCGGAAATTCTTTTTGTTTAAAGCTAAAAGCAAAATGGGTCAAATAATACCAACACAAAAACAATAATGAGATGGCAATAGGAAAACCTAGAACAAACCATTCCGAAAATGTAATTTCCTTGCCAAAAGTAGTTTGCACCACTCCCGCCAAAACTAAATTGGTAGGGGTACCAATTAGTGTTGATATACCACCAATAGACGCACTATAGGCAATACCTAGCATTAAGGCCTTACCAAAAATTCTATTTTCGTTTACCTCGGTCTCCGGATTATCATTGAGTTGGGTAACAATGGCCATAGCAATGGGCAGGATGATCACCGTTGCTGCCGTATTGGAAATCCACATAGATAAAAAAGCCGTGGACAGCATAAAGCCCAGTATAATATTTATAACATTTGTCCCAATGAGATTGATGATGGTAAGCGCTATTCGTTTGTGCAGGTTCCATTTTTCAATGGCAATGGCCAGAATAAAACCGCCCATGTATAAAAAAATGTACTTGTGCCCAAAGGAAGTTGCTGTTTCAGACAGACTCAGGCCTCCCGTTAATGGAAATAGTATTAAGGGCAACAAGGCCGTTACATAAATAGGTATGGCTTCGGTAATCCACCAAATACCCACCCATGCAACAGTAGCCAAAACCCCTTTTGCAGAAGCATCCAAACCCTCGGCCTGAAAGAAGAACAATATATAGAAAAAAGTTATAGGCCCTAGAACGCGACCAATATTTTGTTTAGAAATTTGCATAGTTATTTTTTTAAGATAAAGTCGACCCCTGCTTTAGAATGGATCTCGGTGGTATTAAAAATAGGAACATCAAGATCTTCTTGAAAAATCATCAAAGGAAACTCTGTACACCCTAAGATAATTCCTTCTGCCCCTTGATCTATGGCGTTTTTTATGGTCTTCATCACGTATTCTTTAGATTGCTCAACCACTTGGCCGTAGGTAAGTTCTTCTTGAATAATCCTGTGCAGCTCCTCAATTTCCCCTTTTTCTGTCGGGACCATTACCTTTATACCATTGTCTTCAATTCTTTTGGTGATAAACGTATCTTCCATGCTATATTTGGTGCCCATAAAAAAGACCTTTTTCAACCCTTTCTTGTGAATTGCCTTAGCGGTGGCATCTGCAATATGTATGACCGGAAAATCCAATTTATCCTGAACCGAATTGAACACTTTATGTGGGGTATTGGCACAAAAGAGCACTGCCTCTGCACCTGCCTTGTTCAGTTTTAAGGCACCGTTGACCAGCATATGCGCTATGGAATCCCATTTGTTTTCTATTTGAAAACGATGTATTTCTGCCTGGTTAAGAGTATAGACCAAAAGGGGAGGGTTTGTGTTATTGCCATAATGATCATTAATAGATTGGTTTATTGTGCTGTAATAATCTACTGTAGAGTGCCAAGAGGTTCCACCAATAAGTCCTAACGAATTCATTTCCATATCATCATTTTGTACGCTTGTGTTCTGCTGCAATTCTGTTTTTGTATGGTTATTGCAAGCGGTAAGACCTAAAACCAACAGGCCAAAGAGGTAATTTTTCATATATAGGTTTCTTTTAAACGGTATCAGAACGGCTATGTAAATAATGTTTCTTTTCTTATACAAATGAGAAAGGGAAATCTATGGATTGGAAACTTAATTTCCTTTACCAAGCAAGGCTATCCATTGATCTCTATACACTTCATTTCTAACCCCATTGGAGTGTGCTCTTTTTCCTTTGGGAACTTCCAGATCAAAAGCATAAATATTCCTTTCAGGAATATGCATTGCCTTATAGGTTTCCACAATAGTTGTTGCTGTAGGCTCTTCAACATGGTAGGTGCCATACCAACGATCCTGGGGGGTTACACTACTTGTAAAATACCAATCTGCTATCCTGCCTTTTGCAGAATAATCCCATCCCCCAGAGAAATCTATGACCCTTGCCACAGGCTTGCGCTTTGCAATAAATGCGGCCATGCCTCCGCCTTGGGACTGACCGGCAAGGGCAATTTGTTCCCATTTGGGCTTGCCATTCTCTAAATAATGGCCCCAATTACCTTTTTTGTCATACTCGGAAAGATAGACCAATAGCTTGGTAAGTCTATTTACAATGGCGTCATAAGGTTCATCATTGATCAGGGTAAAGGTAGTATCGCCATAAACCCTTCTATTTCTAAACTCCTTGGCGCAATTAGAGTTCTCAACCAAGTTGGCACCTTTACATATTTGGGCTATGGCAGGAGTGTTGATATAGGATAAATTTATCACCTGGTATCCCTGCTGAACAGCCGTATAAAACAATTTCTTTGGGCCTCTGGTAGCTATACCATTTGTCCCAGGCAAAAAAAGCAGCAGCTTGCCTTGTTTAATAGACTCATCATACACTATAAAATGTGGGGTATCTGCAGCGGTAATTCTGGCATCGGTTTTTGATGGCTTTATAGTTAATACAACATTTGGTTCCGGGAATAGGGCGGTATCCTGGGCACGGGCAGTTATGAAGATCATCAAATTAGAAATCAACAAAAGTAAATAGGGTTTTATCATGCTATTTTAGAGAAAGGGGTTTAACTTCTTTTTAGGGTTCCAATACGACCAAAAAAATGCTTTAGAGTTTAGATTCTTACCAGTTCATTCCATCTATCAATAAACTTACTACAGGCTGCTATCATCCTTTTTGCATCATCCTCGCCTCTTTCCAAAGTGGCTTCTTTAGGATCCAATTCTCCCCAAACTCCGGTTTTGGTCATTTCAATGGTCGAGGTTTTCTTACCCGTTTCCTCGGCTTTTAAGCCTTCGGCAAGAAACAATAACTTAGCCGTAGGTTCTTCTTTTATGACCTCGGGCACCATTTTTTCCAAATGCTTGGGAAGCGTTAATTTTGTAGCCGTAGCTTTCTCCAACTGCACCAAACTAGGCATTAGGTACATAGAATTGGATGTCTCGCCCGTACCGGCATGACGGTCCAACGCCTTGGCTTCCTTTTTCTCACCAGCTTCCAAAAAAGGTTTTATCGCCACACTATAATCAACCGCAACGGCCGAAGTTTTTTGATTTATTTGATCTACGATAAAGGTTGTGACGGCGGTGTTCCCTCCATGGGAATTCATGAGCACAAATCGTTTGAAGCCATGTTTTATAAGGCTCTCAACCGTTTCCATATGTACTTTTACAATGGTTTCCGCACTCAGGGTTATACTCCCAGCGAAGGCCATATGATAAGGCGATTGGCCGGCCAATAATACAGGAGCCACAAGGATATCACGCTCTTGGGCAATTAGTTTGCACAGTTCCACTCCATTGATAAAATCGGTACCAATAGGCAAATGACTAGAGTGCTGTTCCAGTGCCCCTATGGGAATAATTACCAAATCTGACTTTGTAAGAAAAGTTTCCACCTCGGGAACCGTCATATGTGGTAGATAATTTTTAACCTTGATTTCTTTCCAAAGTGGATTGGTTTGCGCTATTGCGGCCATACATATAAAATTTTATCGTACTTATTCGTAAACATTTCTTTTAAAATGAGCTACTTATTTAATAGTTATAGTTTCTAAATGCTTGGGAATTATAACATTGGCATTAGGGGAAACCGCTTTAACCTCCTCTATAAAGGGCTTAACTTTTTTCTCTATAGCCTCTTTCTGGGAATAACCATAAGGTATTCTAAAATTATCCCAATGTGTGGGTATAACCGTCTTTGGGAACCCGGTAAGTGTTAATAACCGCTCTGTATATTTGTAGATTTCCAGTCGTGAAAGATTAATTCCCGGCAACAGCACATCTGGCCTGAGTCCCACTACCTCCTTTTCCAAAAAATTCATTGACCCGGCGGTAAGGACCTTGTGCGAATTAATACGCACTAGGAACATAAGCGAGCCTCCTTCAATAAAGTCCTTAACTTTTAAGGGTACTTTAAGCGCGTCTGGGTCCGTATAGGTCTGTGATTCAAAATAACGTTTATCGCCCAAAGCAGAATGAAGGGAAGGTACTACCCGCACCGAAAAATTTTCGAACTGATAATCCTCACCTCCCTTTACCCTGATCAATTGCTTTTCCGGAACACCATAGGCCCTTAAAATAGTACAACTGGTTTCTGTGGCAATGACCACGGCACCTGTTTTTTTTGCGATAAAGGGGACATCGGCCAAATGATCTACATGGGAATGGTGCACCAAAATATAATCGGCTTTTGTAATAACCTTATTTATGGCCACGGTATCGGGCTCATAAATGTCCTCTTCATCAAAAATTCTACGTGAATCCCCTTTACCATAAAAGCGGGGGTTCCCTTTTAATTTAACTCTGGAAATGTATGGGTCCACAAGAATTGTTGTATTGCCATCTGTCATTTCCCAACCCGCCACGCCAAGATAGGTTAGGTTAAGTTCCTGTCCATAACCCTTGTGTACACCTACCCATAGGCAAGCTATAAGTAAACTTGTCCCAATAAATGCTTTTATTTCCTTCATTACAAACTTATATTTTGAATTAATCCTCAACTTCTACAACTACTTCTTTGTGTAGCTTAATTTTTGCTGTGTACGAACCAACTTCTTTAATACTGTCTTCAGGAAGAATGATTTGTTTGCGGTCGATTTCAAAACCTTTCTTATTGATTGCTTCTGCCAGCTGAATTGT
>JBFHGV010000086.1:0-8555 GCA_041582955.1 Arenibacter sp. | reverse complement strand
GCAGGTATTTCTCTACCTCTGGCAAAACTATTGGCAAATGTTCTGCCGCAATCATTTGGGGCATTCCGTCTACATAATAGACCGGAAATGGCTCTCCCCAATAACGCTGGCGACTAAAAACGGCATCCCGCAATCTATAATTTATTTTTCCATTGCCCTGCCCCAGTTTCTCCAATTCAAAAATAACACGTTTAACAGCTTTCTTATAAGGTAGGCCATTTAAGAAATCTGAATTGGTTATAACGGTCTTTTCCTTATCTGCAAAAGCCTCTTCCGAGATATCCACCCCTTCAAATATATTGGGGATAGGGATATTAAAGTGTTTTGCAAAATCGTAATCGCGCTGGTCCCCGCAGGGCACGGACATTACGGCACCCGTGCCATAGCCGGCCAAAACATAGTCGCCAATCCAAATAGGTATGAGCTCCTTGCTAAAAGGATGTACGGCATAGGCACCGGTAAAGGCTCCTGTAATAGTTTTTACATCGGCCATACGGTCTCGTTCACTCCGCTTTGCCGTAGCTTCTATATAGGCTTCCACCTCGGCCTTCTGTTCCGGGGTGGTTATTTTGGAAACCAATTCGTGTTCTGGGGCCAAGGTCATAAAACTTACCCCAAAAATGGTGTCGGGCCGGGTGGTAAAAACTTCAATTGGGAAAGCTTCCCCTGTAGAATCCAAACAGCTGGTATAGAAAGTAACACTGGCCCCTTCCGATCTTCCTATCCAATTGGTCTGCGAATCCTTTAAGGGCTGCGGCCAATCTACCATAGACAAGTCGTCCAACAAACGCTGTGAATAGGCAGATATGCGCATACTCCATTGTGTCATTTTCTTTCTTACCACAGTATGCCCACCTCTTTCAGAAACCCCGTTTACAATCTCATCATTGGCCAAGACGGTGCCCAAAGCGGGACACCAATTAACTTCCGTTTCGGCCAAATAGGTTAATCGGTATTGCAACAATAGCTGTTGCTGCTTTTTGAGTGAGAAAGCCTTCCATTCATCGGCCGTAAACAAATCTACTTCTTCATCGCAAACAGCGTTTACACTTTGATTGCCTTCTTTTTCAAAAAGGGATATTAGACTTGTAATATCTTCTGCCTTATTGGTATCCCTATTATACCAGGAATTGAACAACTGTATAAAAATCCACTGTGTCCATTTGTAATAGCTCGGATCAGAAGTACGAACTTCACGACTCCAATCGAACGAAAAGCCAATTTTATCCAACTGCTCCCTATATCTTTTTATATTGGCTTCCGTAGTAATGGCCGGGTGCTGACCTGTTTGTATAGCATATTGCTCTGCAGGCAATCCAAATGAATCATACCCCATAGGATGCAATACATTAAAACCAGTATGTCTTTTATAGCGCGCATAGATATCACTGGCTATATATCCCAGGGGATGCCCTACGTGCAATCCGGCCCCGGAAGGATATGGAAACATATCCAACACATAAAACTTTTCCTTTTCGGAATCATTTTTTGCTTTAAAAGTTTGATTTTCCGCCCAATATTTCTGCCATTTCTCTTCAATCTTCCTGAAATCGTAAGTCATCCTAATCTATTGTATGTGTTTAAAACTAGTATACCTAAGGCTACTACTCCTTTTTTTCTACTTATGCTGGGCAAAAATAAGTTTAATCTATGAAAGCAAAAAGATATTATACACTAACCTACCCCTCCAGAGAATCTACCCCATGATACCATATAGTACAAGCCATCTACTTGGCATACCGCTTCCCATAACACACAGCTTCCATATTGTCCATAAATTAATATTCCTGAATTCTGCACAGCAAATCCCCGCATTGCAACCGCATTAAGATCCTTGTTTCCTAAAGTGCATAGCGCACTACACAATACGTATCAATTTAAAAACAAAAGGAAACCTATTGTAATTATCCCAAATTCAATTTACTTTTCTATTTTTACGTATTGATTTTCTACTATGAGCACATCTTTTGAACGTTTTCAAAAAAGAAAGCTAATATCCTCTTATTTTTCGGTTGTCCTAAGTATTGGACTGGTCCTGTTTTTATTAGGTATCTTGGGGCTTCTGGTGTTGAACACCAAAAAGCTTGCCGATCATTTCAAGGAGCAGATTACCATTTCGGTCTTCCTAAAAGACAACGCCAAAGAGGTGGAAGTGGACCAATTGCAAAAAAGTTTGGCCCTGGCCGAATACACCAAAAACGCCACCTATGTTTCCAAGGAGGAGGCTGCAGAACAGCACAGCGAGGAAATTGGAGAGAACTTTTTGGATTTTTTAGGCTATAACCCCCTTAAGAATTCCATAGATATTCAGCTTAAGGCCGACTATGTTTCGCCCGAAAAAATTACCGAAATAGCCCAAGAAATAGCCACCAAGGACTATATAGAGGAAGTGAGTTATGACAAACCACTGATTACTCTTTTAAACGACAATGTAAAGAAACTTAGTTTTTGGATTTTGGTGGCCAGTGGTATTTTTACCTTTATTGCCGTACTACTGATCAACAGTTCCATAAGACTTTCTATATACTCTAAAAGATTTATTATCAAAACAATGCAAATGGTAGGTGCTACCAAGGCATTTATACGGAGACCCTTTATCTATACCAATATAAAATTAGGGATACTGGGTGCCATTTTGGCCTTGATTGCCCTAGGGGCGGTCCTGTACTATGTAAACAACAATTTTCCAGAGCTAAACTTGTTTCAGGATCCAACCGTTTTAATTGTACTTTTTGCAGGGGTCTTTGCCTTGGGGGTATTGATTTCGCTTATAAGTACATTTTTTGCAACACAACGCTTCCTAAACCTTAGAACAGACGATTTATATTATTAAATTTGCAGCATGAGCAAAAAACAGAACAATAGTCCACAGCAAAAAACGAGACAGGAGTTTATATTTCAGAAAAAGAACTACCAGTTTATGTTCTTAGGACTGGCCTTTATAGCCTTGGGCTTTATTCTTATGAGCGGTGGTGGCAGTGATGACCCCAATGTTTTTAACCCGGAAATATATAGTTTTAGAAGAATACGCTTGGCCCCTACTTTGGTTTTGATCGGTCTTGGGATAGAAGTCTACGCCATTTTGTTGAATCCGCATAAGAAAAAATAAGTTTTGGACATACTAAAGGCCGTTATTCTCGCCATAGTTGAAGGTATTACCGAATATTTACCGGTTTCTTCAACAGGACACATGATTATTGTATCTTCCTTTTTTGGTATTGCCCAGGAAGATTTTACTAAATTGTTTACCATTGTCATTCAATTAGGAACCATACTTTCTGTTGTGGTACTATATTTTAAACGATTTTTTCAAAGTGTCGATTTTTACTTTAAGCTTTTGGTGGCTTTTCTTCCCGCCGTATTTTTTGGGCTACTATTAAGTGATGTCATCGATTCTTTATTGGAAAATCCCATCACCGTTGCCGTCTCTTTGGTCATTGGAGGGTTTATCCTACTAAAGGTAGATGATTGGTTTGGCAGTTCGGAAAATACCGATATATCGTACGGAACAGCATTTAAGATAGGGCTCTTTCAATGTTTGGCAATGATCCCGGGTGTTTCAAGAAGTGGCGCCAGTATTGTAGGGGGAATGACCCAAAAATTATCCAGGACCGCAGCGGCAGAATTTTCTTTTTTCCTTGCCCTACCAACTATGATGGGAGCCACCCTAAAAAAGATTTATGACTATTATGCCGCAGGCTTTACCCTTACATCGGAACAGGTAAATCTATTAATAATAGGCAATGTAGTAGGCTTTGTTGTGGCACTCTTTGCCATTAAAACCTTTATAGGATATTTAAGTAAACACGGTTTTAAGATTTTTGGTTATTACAGGATAATAGTTGGAATTGCCCTTTTGATCATACATTATTTTATTAGCCCACTTACCGTACTATGATGACCAAAGAAGACTTTTTGCAAGGACAGGTATTGCTCATAGACAAACCATTGGGCTGGTCTTCGTTTCAGGCGGTGAATTCCTTAAAATGGAGTATCAGGAAAAAATTTGATCTAAAAAAAATTAAAATAGGCCATGCCGGTACCCTAGACCCTCTGGCCACAGGTTTATTATTGATCTGCACCGGAAAGTCTACCAAAACCATCAACGAGCTTCAAGGACAGGAAAAAGAATATACCGGAACCATTACCCTGGGAGGCACCACCCCCTCCTATGACCTGGAAACGGAAATAGACAAAAAGTACCCCACAGACCATATTACAGAGGAAATGATACACCATACCACTTCCTTGTTCATAGGTGACATAGAACAGATACCTCCTGTCTTTTCGGCCCTAAAGAAAGACGGGAAGCGCCTTTACGAATATGCCCGGGAAGGCAAAGAGGTTGAAATAAAAAAAAGAGCGGTGAGCATTTCCGATTTTGAAATTACCCAGGTCCAATTACCGGAAATAACATTCAGGGTGGTATGCAGCAAAGGAACGTATATCCGATCCCTGGCCCATGATTTTGGAAAAGCATTGGGTTCCGGGGCACATCTATCCAAACTAAAAAGAACCAAAATAGGGGATTACAACGTAGATAAAGCAATAACCCCTGAGGAATTCGGTAAATTACTACAAAAGGAGCGTTAATACTTCAAAATTAATGGTGGTAAGCTGCCCGTTCGTCGAATATTTAAAATATTTTTGATAAAACGTGGTTATATCACTATGAATTTAAACCGAAAACAACTTTCTTTTTTAATAACCTTCTTCTCCATGTCTTTGGTAGTGCTTTGTTTGTACAACATTCACCTAGGGCAGCAGGAAAAAGAGGAGTATCTTATTGAATTAAGCTTGTTAGAGGAAGAGGAACTTGAAAAGACTATTGAGGAAGAAATAAAGGCCTTGGAAGAAATGGCCAAAACAGAACCGGTAAAAAGCCATATGGCCTATAACGAAGCCCATAAGGCCAGTTTTGGAAATCCAGAGCCGCTCAAGACTTTGGAGGAAATAATGGAGGAGCAAGAAATGAGTTCCGATACGGACGACCCCACAGAACTTTTTGGTTCCGATTCCGAATATGCAGCAAGAGTTAAGGAATTGGCAAAAAGAAGAAGGGAAAAGCAGGAACTCTTGGGAGAAAAAGAGGCCAGTAAAGAAGTAATGACCAATAATTTGGCAAAAAGAAGAACCTCTGTTTCCTATTCCCTGTTGAACCGAAGACACATTAAACTGCCCATCCCCATATATACCTGTATTGAAGGGGGCAAAGTGGTCATTAACATTAAGGTAGACGCATCAGGAAATGTGTTTGAGGCCGATGTAAATAAAAAAAGCTCCAGCACCTTAAATGGCTGTTTAGTGGACAATGCTATTGCCTATGCCCTAAAATCAAAATTTAACAACGGATCCCAGCAAGGGCAAATTGGCACCATTACCTATTTATTTCAGGAAAAGCATTGACAAAAGATCCTGTATTGTATTATGCCCTTTATCCTTATTGTACCACTGCTGTAAAGACTGTTTAAACGCTGGACCAAGTCTTCCAAAATTAGCCTTTTCCTCCATGACCATTTTTGCTGCGGCAGATGGCCTTGACCCCCATTCTCCCACAATTTCGGCCGTATCCCCATCAATGGCAATCAATTTGGGAATGGCCATAGCTCCATCCGACAAAAACCGCTGCATTAATTCCATATTCTCATCCCTTAGAAGTAGTTTTAGGGAAATATTATCATTTAAAGCCGCCAACTTATTCATTACCGGAATAGTTTGAGCTGCATCCCCACACCAGCTTTCCGTAAGTACTAGCCACGTAACTTTCTTATCATAGCCCTTAATTTTTGTTTCGGTCCCGGCATCTACCTTGATGGTTTTGTCCAAGCGTTTCATTCTACGCTCATTCAGTAGCGTATAATTGGCCAGCTCTTCATTCTGATTTTTTCCGGTAGATTTTCCCTCCAAAACCAATGTTGCCATCAAACTCCTGTAATCATTATAGCCTATGGCTTTCTCCAAACCCTCTTCAATAAGCTGGGCAGTCTCCTTTTGTAATGTTTCCTGTTCCATTAATGTAAAACAATTTTACAGCTTCAAAATCAATCCAAATCATGATTACCAGAAGTAACCACGGTTACATTGGTAGTACAGTTGATGAAAACCTTACAAGCCCACAGAAAAACTAGGACCATTTAATGGTTAAGGGGGCGCTTTTTGATCATTCCTCCCCTGGTATCGTTAATACTGTTCATAATCACAAAGGCATTGGGGTCTATTTTTTCGATCTCTGTATTTAATTTACTTATTTCCAACCTAGTAATAACCGCATAAATAATATCATACTCATTATGCACTCCGTCTTTGCCATATCCGCCTTGCCCCTTATAAATGGTTAGACCCCTACCCAGTTTCTCTGTAATCATCAGCCTTATCTCCTCACTGCGTACCGATATAATGGTCACTCCCGTATATTCCTCTATACCATCTACCACAAAATCCAATGTTTTAGAAGCCGATAAATAGGTCAGCATAGAATAAAGTGCGGTCTCCAGGGAGAGAAAATATGCCGCAGCCAAAAAAATCAAGAGATTGATTGCGATAATATTATCGCCTATTTTGGTTCTTAATTTTCTACTGAGATAAATAGCCAACACTTCGGTTCCATCCAAGACACCACCTCCCCTTATAGAAAGTCCAATTCCCGCCCCAAGAAAAAAGCCTCCGAAAACCGCCACCAAAAGCTTGTCATCGGTTACCTCTGGAAAACTCACGGTGGCCAATACCACGGCAAGTCCAATAATGGCCAGGGAAGCTTTAATGGCAAATTGTCTACCAATAACCTTAAACCCGAGCAAAATAAATGGTATGTTCACCAGAATGATCAAGAAATATAAGGGCACCGAAAATATTTCGGACATTAATAAGGAAATCCCGGTGGCCCCACCGTCTATAAAACTGTTGGGCAAGAGAAAACTCTCCAAACCAAAAGCCGCAGAAAAAATACCCGCTATGATAAACAGCACATCATGAACAATGGAGAATATACCAACCCTAAACCGTCGCGATTTTTTCCAATAAAAAACTAAATTGGATGTAAAGTCATGACTCTTTTTTTTTCTTTCTGGCATAATTTCTTGTTAGCACCCATTTGGTTTTACCACCACACACCCTAGTGAAATGCTTTCTTTTCATATCACTAGCACCCATGTAAAAACCCAATTGGGATATTCATTGGCCGTGAAATTAAATAATCTGTGTATAAAAAGAGGAATTCTGTGTCCTTTAAATAAAATTATGGCATTACTGCTTCTCAGGCAAATATACCCAGCCCAATCAGATGGCTATTCCTAAACAATATTGACTTCCCCCTATACTTATCCAAAATCTCCTTTACCAAATGAATAAACCCTTTAAAATTAACCGGTAACAAACTAGGGTTTGGGCCTTACATAAAAATTAGCCAGCATCACCCTTAAAATAGTAATGAAAGTACTATTTTGACGACCATTACCAATATACCTGTTGTATTATTGAGCAAAAAGCACAACTTTATCACACTTACTAGGACATTAATGATGAAGCCCTTATTATGAGCCACTCCAAAGACCTTCTTTTAATTTTTACCCGCAACCCGGAATTGGGCAAATGCAAGACCCGATTGGCGGCGACCGTGGGCGATGAAACCGCCCTGGAGATCTATAAATTTCTTCTGGACCACACCCATAAGATCACACAGGCTTTACAGACCGATAAATGGGTTTGCTATTCCCAGGAAATTTGGGAAAATGATATTTGGGAGCCTGCTGTTTATCAAAAAAAAATGCAGTTGGGGGAGGGCCTTGGAGAGCGAATGGGTAATGCTTTTAAAAAAGGGTTTGAGGCCGGTCACCAAAAAATTATTATTATTGGAAGCGATATATACGATTTGAGCGAAAAAGATATACAAGGCGCATTCCTTAAGTTGGAGGAACATGATTACGTAATTGGCCCCGCTATTGACGGAGGGTATTACCTTTTGGGTATGACACATTACAACCCTTCTCTTTTTAAGGACAAACCTTGGGGTACAGACCGTGTTTTGGAATTGACCTTAGCGGATTTAAAAAATAAAAACTACACCCTATTGCCACCAAAGAATGACATTGATTATTTTGAGGACATCAAGGACAACAAAACCTTTCACCCCTTTTTTATAAATAAAAACATATGACAAGCAAGCAATTAAAGGAATCTACGGACTATCTTATAGACAAGGGCTTTGAAGCACCCGAAATTGGTGTGGTATTGGGAACCGGCCTTGGAAAATTGGTGGATGACATAGAGAATCCCATTGAAGCCCATTACAACCATATCCCTTATTTTCCGTTGGCAACGGTAGAATTCCATTCCGGAAAGCTGGTTTATGGTATACTAGAGGGCAAAAAAGTAGTGGTGATGCAGGGCCGATTCCATTTTTACGAAGGATACGACCTAATTGACGTAACTTACCCCATAAGGGTCATGCACCAGTTAGGGATAAAAAACTTATTAATATCCAATGCAGCAGGAGCCATTAACCCTAACTTTAAGAAAGGCAATATGATGCTGATTGAAGACCATATTAATCTACAGGG
>JBFHGV010000085.1:0-8607 GCA_041582955.1 Arenibacter sp. | reverse complement strand
GAGAACATAAGGGAAGCCCAAGATGAAACCTGCCCAAATAGAGGTCCAGATATGGGCCGAAAATTGCTCGGACATCTGTCTACTCTGTACGGTAAACTGAGGCTCCGAGTTACAAAATGCTTCGTTGAAACCCAGCATTTTGGAAAAGTCGCAAAATACGTGGTAGGTAGGAAAATCGGGCATCATAGGACCAAAAATGACCACGTCAAAAATAAAGCCTTTCATTAAAAAGGCCACACTCCCAATAATAACTATAGCTAAGGTTGATCGAATTAAATGCCATCTAAGTTCTTCCAAATGGTCTAGGAAAGACATTTCATCAGGTGTCTTTATTTTTTTTGTCATTATAGTATGCCTTCTTTTATTAAATTATGTAAATGTACTATTCCTTTGTAATTGTCCCCATCCACAACCAATAATTGTGAAATATTCTTAGACTGCATTAGTTGTAGGGCTTTAACGGCCAGAACATCTTCGGCAATCGTTTTTGGACTAGGGCTCATAATGTCCTTAGCGGTTAAACCACTTATATTGTCATGTTTATTTAGCATTCGTCTAATGTCACCATCAGTGATAATTCCGGCTATCTTATTGTCTTCCATCACGGCGGTAGCCCCCAACATTTTTTCGGAGATTTCCAAAATTACCGTTTTTACGTCACTACTGGAATGCACTTGGGGAATTTGGTTGTTGTTGGCAATGTCGCCCACCCTTAAGTATAATTTCTTGCCCAAGGACCCCCCGGGATGATATTTTGCAAAATCCTTGCTACTGAAACCTTTTAATTCCAATAAACATATGGCAAGGGCATCGCCAATGACCAATTGGGCCGTGGTGCTGGTGGTGGGGGCCAGATTATTGGGGCAGGCCTCTTTTTGTACATGGGTGTTTAATAGGTAGTCGGCCTGTGAGCCCAAGAAAGAATCGGGGCTTCCGGTCATTCCTATCAATTTGTTCCTACCCCGCTTTATTAGGGGTACCAACATCTTGATCTCGGCCGTGTTCCCACTTTTGGAAATGCAGATAACCACATCGTCTTTCTGTACCGTACCCAAATCCCCATGGATGGCGTCCGCGGCATGCATAAAAATGGAAGGTGTACCCGTAGAGTTTAAGGTTGCCACAATTTTGGAAGCAATAATGGCACTTTTTCCTATGCCCGAAATGATAACTCTTCCTTTAGATTGTCTGATGCACTCCACGGCATTGGCAAAATCTTCATTTAAGAGAGAGCTTAAATGCAGTATTGCTTCGGCCTCAGTTTCAATAGTTTTCTTCGCTATGGCCAATATAGCTTTGGTATCGCTCAAAGTAATTTAAAATTAAGTGATGATTTTCCTAAAAGAAAGTCTTATATTTATTCTACAAAATTACATAAACTTAATTTTATAGAATATTTTATGTTGGAACAAATTTATTTGCAATAAATCTATTTGAAAATATAAAAATTCCGTATCTTATGGAATTTGGTTATAGGTTATTGCCAATAAATACTAATTAATAATGGTGAAGAACGGTATGGGTATAGATGGGATTGATTTGCATGCCTCTCTAAAAAAGTATTTTGGATTTTCTCAATTCAAGGGTTTACAGGAAAAAGTAGTTAATAATATTGTACAAGGGAATAATACCTTTGTGATTATGCCCACAGGAGGTGGGAAATCACTTTGTTATCAGCTACCGGCATTAATGCAGGATGGAACGGCTATTGTAGTATCGCCATTGATAGCCCTGATGAAGAATCAGGTAGACGCCATAAGAGGGGTGTCCAATGAAATTGGTGTGGCGCATGTATTAAATTCGTCCTTGACCAAAACAGAGATCAAACAGGTGAAGAGTGATGTTGCCAGTGGTGTTACAAAACTATTATACGTTGCTCCAGAATCCCTGACCAAGGAGGAATACGTGGATTTTTTACAAGAACAAAAAATTTCCTTTGTGGCGGTAGACGAGGCCCATTGCATATCTGAATGGGGACATGATTTTAGACCGGAATACCGCAATTTAAGGTCTATTGTAAGTAGATTGGGCGATGGTATACCATTAATTGCCCTAACGGCCACGGCCACGCCTAAGGTACAGGAAGATATTATTAAAAACTTGGGGATTGGTGATGCCCAGGTATTTAAGGCCAGTTTTAACCGCCCAAATCTATTCTATGAGGTGAGGCCCAAAACCCAAAATGTAGATGGGGATATTATTCGGTTTATAAAACAAAACATTGGTAAATCGGGTATTATTTATTGTTTAAGTAGAAAGAGGGTAGAGGAGTTGGCCCAAGTATTACAGGTCAATGGCGTTAGTGCCGTGCCCTATCATGCCGGGTTGGATGGTAAGACCAGATCCAAGCATCAGGATATGTTTTTGATGGAAGACGTAGATGTGGTTGTGGCCACCATCGCTTTTGGCATGGGGATAGATAAGCCAGACGTACGTTTTGTTATACACCATGATATTCCTAAAAGTATTGAAAGTTACTACCAAGAAACCGGAAGGGCCGGTAGAGATGGGGGAGAGGGGCATTGCCTGGCTTTTTATTCCTATAAGGATGTAGAAAAACTGGAAAAGTTTATGTCTGGAAAGCCCGTTGCGGAACAGGAGATAGGAAACGCACTGTTACAGGAAATTGTGGGCTATGCGGAGACCTCCATGTCCCGTAGAAAATTTATCCTACATTATTTTGGAGAAGAATTTGACGAAGTTAATGGAGAGGGTGCGGATATGGATGACAACACCAGAAACCCCAAGGAGAAGCAAGAGGCCAAGGACAATGTGGTTAAGCTTATCAGAGTGGTATCGGGTACCAGTGAAAAATTTAAATCCAAAGAAATTGTCAGGACCTTGATCGGTAAGGTAAATGCCCTGATTTCTTCCCATAAGACCGATGAAAAAGAATTTTTTGGAATCGGTAAGGATAAGGATAAGGCGTACTGGATGGCATTGATTAGGCAAACGCTGGTAGCGGGATTGCTTAAAAAGGAAATTGAGCAATACGGTATATTACATGTAACCCCTATGGGCAAGGAGTTTTTGGAGAACCCAACCTCCTTTATGATGACCATTGACCATGTTTACAACAAGCAAACCGATGATGCTATTGTGAGTGCAGCAAAATCTGCTGGCGGGGTGGCAGATGACAAATTGTTAAAACAGTTAAAGGACTTGAGAAAGAAGGAAGCCCATAAACTTGGGGTTCCACCATTTGTGGTTTTTCAAGATCCCTCCCTGCAGGATATGGCCTTGAAATACCCAATAACCATAGAGGAGCTGGTAAATATTTATGGGGTTGGTGAAGGTAAGGCCAAAAAGTACGGGAAGCCATTTGTAAAGCTAATTGCGGCTTATGTGGAGGAGAACGATATTTTAAGACCGGAAGATCTTGTTGTAAAAAGTACCGGTGCCAATTCTTCCTTAAAATTATATATAATTCAAAATGTGGACAGAAAATTACCCCTAGATGATATTGCTTCTGCCAAGGGGTTGGAACTGCCGGAATTGATTAAGGAAATGGAGCAAATTGTTTATAGCGGAACCAAATTGAACATTGCGTATTGGGTTGATGAAATATTGGATGATGACCAGCAAGAGGAAATTCATGAATACTTTTTGGAAGCCCATACAGATGACCTGGAGGAAGCTCTAAAGGAATTTGATGGCGAATACGAAGATGAGGAACTAAGGCTGTACCGATTAAAATTTATAAGTGAGGTAGCCAATTAAAAAAATATAGAAAACAAGAAAGGCCCCTGACGTATATTGTCTTGGGGCCTTTTTTATAAATTTTGGTGTTCGGGTCGTTAAGGTAGGCTATATACCTTATCGTACGGCCTTTTCCAACAGTTTCAGAGTCATTTTGTTGGCATCAAATTGGGCGTTTATCCCAACCGGAAGGGTAAAGTTGTTTTCAATATGGCCAAATGTCATACCGTAGGCGGCTGGTATTCCCAATGGCCTTATTCTGTCCAATATCACCTCTTTTAAGGTAAAGCTAGAAGGATCCGGTTCACTGTCGCATCCTTTAAAAACGCCCAAAATCAATCCGGCAGCATTTTTAAAGGTCTTTCCCTGTATCAACTGTGTCAACATCCTGTCTATGCGGTAAGGGGCTTCCTCTATGTCTTCAAGAAAAACAAGGGCGTCTGTAAAATTCAGTTCATGGGCTGTCCCCATCAAGGAGGCTACCAATGTTAAGCTGCCACCTATCAATTTTCCATTGGCTGTTCCTGGGGTTATACTATAGCGTTCAAACTCTGGTTTGTAATATTCCTCCTGTTGTGTAATCCCAACATTGGTAATGGTAGGCATCCTTTTTGTTTTCATTACCACATTTTGAAGCTGGCTTATACTATAGGGGTCATTGATAGTGCTTCCTACAGGACCGTGAAAGGTAACCAATCCGGTTTCTTGATAAATGCCGTTGAGCAGTGCGGTAATATCGCTAAATCCTATAAATACCTTGGGGTTTTTTCTAATTAGGTCGTAGTTGATCATATGCATTATCCTTGTGCAGCCATATCCACCCCGAGCGCAAAGTATGGCATCTACTTTTTTATTGGCAAACATTTCATGTAGGTCGGCCACTCTTTCTTGGTCCGTATTGCTGAAATACCCATGGTTTGTTAGAATTCGGTTGGTATGCACAGGTTTAAAGCCCATATTTTTAAGGGTTGTTTTAGCCTCCTCCAATATTTCGGGCTTAATGGCGTAACCAGGGGCAACCAATCCTATGGTGTCCCCTTTTTTTAAGGCTTTTGCCTTGATCACTTGGTTTAGATAGTCTGTTTTAAGAGGGTTGCCAAGAAGGGTTGAGGGGACCAATGCGGCCATACTGGCCCCTATCGCCGTCTGAAAAAATTTTCGCCTATTGTTCATTATTACGAGTATTGTGTTTAGTGGCCTAAAAATAGCACAAAAAAAATCCGCCTTAAAATAGGCGGACTTTAAATTAATAGGTCTATGCATTACATGCCCAAAGAGGTGCCGTCATCTTTGGATTTGGCTCTTCGCAATTGTCTTTGGATTTTCTTGATGGCGGACTCTATGGATTTTTCCGGTTCAATGATATTGTATTCTCCCCAGAAATCTGGATCGGAGAAGCCTACCGCCTCATCTTCCAAAATTATGGATGATTTTATACGATCCTTAAACCTAGGTGTTTTGCCATCTACATTTTTTTCCCAGTCTGTAATGGCCATTTCACAGGTCATACTATAGATTGAGTTGAATAGTCTTTTGTCCCAATTTATTTTGAATTCCAATAGTACATTGCTATAGCCATAATACCATTTGCCATTTCTTTCCCTATAATCTACCCGGTATGCAATATTTGTTGGCCATACATTGGCATTGGCCGGTTTTTTACGAACAAACATTTTGGAGGCCTTATCCCTATCGGTAATATTAAGGGTGTATATGGCGCTGGTCAGAATTTTGTTGTCCGGATCAATATATAGCTTTCCTTGGTACAAAGGTTCCGCAATATGCTCCTTCTGTTTAAAATTGATTACAAAAATGAGTTTGTTGTTTACCTTGGTGGAGTTTTCAAAGCTAAATATATAATCATCAAAGGTCTCCTCGGTAAATATATATTGGGGGTATTTGATCATATCTACAAAAAGGGTGTTGAAAGGGCCTCCTTGTAATTTTATGGCCAAAGTGTCCAATTTACTGTAGTCAGTACTTTTTCTTGCCTTATATAGTTGCAGGGCATCCCTGCGGTCCGAATTGTAAGGGGATTTATAAATGTTGACAACGGCCTCTGATAAGGATACGTTCTTCCTTCTTTTTTTTATGGTTTCCCTGTAAAATGCAGTCATTAGGGTAGGGTCGTCAAAATAATTGTCCCCTTTTTGAAGTAAGGTTTCCTTTACCAATGCCTTGGCATCTTTTGGTGCTGCTATGTTTACCTCGGACAATTCCGTATAGGAAGTTATTAAGGCTATCTTATTCTTGGTTTCCTTTAAATCACTTAAAGGAATGGATTTGGTCTCATAGCCCAAAAACGCAATCATAACAGTGCCATCGGCCATATCATTGGGAACCTTTAAGGAAAAGTCGCCCTCGGTATTGCTTACCGTGCTGATATTGGTGTTTTCAATGGAAAGAGTGGCAAATACCAGTGGCTTATTGGTTTCACTGTCTACAATCTTTCCCTGATATTGCTTATAGGAATCTTGTTGCTCCTGCAAATCTTGGTATAGGTAAGAGGCCGTAGCGGTCTCCGTTACCCCAATGAACGACAAAAGCAATAAAGCCGTCATAAGGGATTTTTTTGTGAAATGAATATTGTTGAATTTCATACGCTTTAATTTATTAGTTTTTATCGTCCATTGCTTTTGTTGTGGGGGAAATTTCCAATAAATTTCAATTGTATTTTTCTACGTGGACATGTCTCTTGCCGCATAGGTGAAAATAAAGTTGTCAATGAACGATTCTCTTCCTAAGTTAGTGATTTTTAGTGATATAGTTTATTAAAATTTTGTTTAATTTTTTGAGGGATATTCTTTCTTTATGGGAGCTTGGAGGCTTTTTAATTATGATTTAAAGGGGGGTAAAACACTTTTTGTGTACTAGTAGGTGTAGTTGGGAGCTGTATTGGAGGGATTGTAAAAGTAAAGGTTCCCAAGGTTTGGGAATAGAAAGTCTATAAAGATCTTTTTAAATATAATAGGCGTTTAGCAGTACGTGAAGCTAGGCACAAGGGGTGCGGATCGGTTTTTGTGCATAGGGGTAAACCTGGAGTATAGTTGCCATGCTTTTCACTGTAGATTGAGGTGCTGCAGTGCTATTTTACCACATTGCAGCTGGGTTAATTTTTTGTTTTACTGTCTTTGCGTCTTATTTCAAAAATATCGGTTCTTCTATCCTTTAGATTTCTAACGCTTCCAAACTGGTTTAGTTCCCTGAGCAGATCAATGTCCAGATCAACAATAAGAATCATTTCGGTATTGGGCGTGGCCTCCGCTTTAATGCCATTGGCGGGGAAGGCAAAATCGCAGGGGGTGAATACCATAGATTGTGCATATTGAATGTCCATATTGTGAACTTTTGGCAAATTGCCCACACTTCCGGCAATGGCTACATAGCATTCGTTCTCTATGGCCCTGGCCTGTGCACAGTTCCTGACCCTTGAAAAGCCATTTTGCGTATCGGTCAGGTAGGGGACAAACAGGATGTCCATGCCTTCATCTGCCAATAATCTACTCAATTCGGGAAATTCCGAATCGTAACAGATAAGCACACCTATTTTTCCGCAGTCGGTATCAAATACTTTTAATTCAGAACCACCCTGTAGTCCCCAAACTTTGGCTTCATCGGGGGTTACGTGGAGCTTTTCATAGCGCTCTTTGGTGCCGTCCCTTTTACATAGATATCCTACATTGTACAGTCTACCTTCCTTTACTTCGGGCATGCTACCTGTAATAATATTAATGTTGTAGGTAATGGCCAATTCGGAGAATCGTTGTACAATGGTTGCAGTGTGTTTGGCCAATTCCCTTATGGCAGCTGGCTCTGATAAATGATTGTTCTCTGCCATGAGCGGGGCGTTGAAGAATTCTGGAAAGAGGGCAAAATCCGACCTATAGCCCGATACGGCATCTACAAAGTATTCCGCCTGCTGCAGTACATCGTCCAAATTTTTATAGGGCCGCATCTGCCATTGTATTAACCCAACACGAACCACCTTTTTAATAACACTGGCCTTGATATTCTTCTTTTCGTAATAGATGTTGTCCCATTCCAAAAGCACCGCATAGTCGTTAGAAGCCGTGTCGCCTTCCAAGTAGTTTTTTAGGATTTTACTGGGGTGAAAATCGTTGGATATTTGAAAATTAAGTACGGGGTCGTTTATTTCCTTGCGCTTAACTTTTTCTATATAGGCCTTGGGAGTAATACTGTCCTTATATTTGTGGTAATTGGGAATTCTGCCCCCAAAAGCAACACCTTTTAGATTTAAGCGTTCACAAAGTTCCTTTCTGTAATCGTACAGCCTTCTGCCCAGTCGCATCCCCCTATATTCAGGTTTTATAAAAACTTCTATGCCGTATAGCATATCGCCATCTGGTGAGTGGGTGTTAAAGGTATAATTACCTGTGATTTTTTGGTAGGTGTGGTTGTCTTCAAACTTTTCGTAATCTACTATGATGGAAAGGGCGCAACCGGCAATCTGGTTGTTGACTTTTATAACCACTTGTCCCTCTGGGAATTTGCTGATTAAATTGTCTATCTGGTGCTCCCTCCAATAGGCATCCGGCATAGAGGTGTACGAGGCTATCATTGCCGTTTTAAGCTCTTGATAGTCGTCCACGTTTAAGTATAACAACTCAATATTTTCTATATCTTCCATCTTCATGGCCATGCTATTGGGTTTAGTAAGGGGTGAATGCTAATTGTGGGTCTTGGAAGAACCAGCGATCATTTCATTTATTTCTTTTAATTCTTCCTGGGATAGGTACCGCCATTTTCCAACAGGGACATCCAAAGGTATATTCATTATTCTAGTGCGCTTAAGGGCCAGTACTTCATAGCCAAGATATTCGCACATTCTCCTAATTTGACGGTTGAGTCCTTGGGTTAAGACAATTCTAAATTGATAGGTGTCAATTT